>CAZRUB010000006.1:0-19793 GCA_964603185.1 uncultured Ruminococcus sp. | reverse complement strand
GCTTCCGATATAGCCAAGAAGCTTCCCGCAGAGGTCGGGGCGGGCTCCGTTATTTTTGAGGTGGTGCTTTGGGTACTCGGAATAATCCCGGGCTTGATTTTTCTGTTTATGAAAATCAATGCGAAAAAGCATTTTGAGCAGCTGCAGCAGAAAATTCAAAGAAACGCGTCGCAAATCGATAATTATTTGGAGCAACGCGTTGTGGTGCTTCAAAGTTGTGCGCGCCTTTTGGATAAGGCGGTGGAGCTTGATAAGGGCACCTTCGAAAGCATCGCAAAATATCGCTCCGGGGCTTCCGATAACAGTGATGAGGCTCGTAACGAGGTGCAGGGCAAAATCGAAGGTATTTCAAGGAGTATCAATATGGTGGCGGAAAGCTATCCCGAGCTTGCCGCACATCGCGAAATTGCGGACGCAATGCAGCAGAATATGTATCTGCAGCGCGAAATAACCGCGGCAAGAGAGCTTTATAACGATACTATCAACGAATGGAACAAGGACATTTTCGCATGGCCGACGAAAAAGATTGTTGCGGCAAGAAACGGCTATACGACAAGAATTCCTTTCATCGCATCGAAGGAAATCAAGGACCGTGCTCGCGAGGCCTTCTTTTAAAAGCGGTACAAAAGCAATTTAAATATTGCAAAACGGCAATTTTTAAGCCCCCGCCCCTTGCTTTGAGCAAGGAGCGGGGGCTTTTTCGGGCTTTAAATAAACTATTTCGCGGAGCGCGAGGTTTCGGAAGGCGGATAGCCGAATTTTGCGCGGTATGCGCGATAAAAAGCGGTATAATCGTTAAAGCCGCAGTTTAAGAATACCTTTGTCGGGACGACACCCTCCTCCAAAAGCTTTTTGGCCAAAAGGAGCCTTTTGTTCATTATATATTCCCACACCGTGGAGCCGATAATTTGCTTGAAACTACGGTTAAGCTGCGATTTGCTGATAAAAAAATGCTCGCACAAAAGGCCGAGGGAAAGCTCCTCCGTCAGGTTGCCGTTTATATACTCTATAACATCCGAGAAAACGTTTTTTTCGGCAGAATCCGGCGATTGCGAAAGCTTTTCGAATTGAGGGCAAAGCTCGCACAAAAGAACCGTCAGATAAGAAGCTTTTAAGCTGTCGTCCTCGGCTCGGCAAATTTCATCCACATAGTGAAATATATGCGAGTTGAAAAAACGGGAGGACGGATAGTGGTTGAGCCTGCCCAACGGATGGTCGTTAAACGGAGCCAGAAGCTTTTCAGTCAGCGGGTCGGAGGCGGAGGGCGCGAAAAATATTGACATACGCGTGTATTTGGCCTCGGACATGAAGGAAATGTGGTGCGATTCCGAAGGACGCATCAGCACAAGGTCGCCCTTGTGCAACGGATAAATACTGCCCTCCACAATATATTTTGCGTCCCCCTCGATAAAACAGAAAATTTCGTAAATGTCATGCATGTGCATTAAAAATTCATTTTGATTCGGGGCTTCGGTGGTGCCTTTAGAGGCGCTGATGTTAATGAATTTATCCATATATTCCGGCTCCCTTCCAGTATCCACGAGGATACATTGCCATTATATCAGAAAATGCGCATTTTTGCAATATATTTATGATAAAATATGCAATTGATTTATAATAAACTCTTTTATATAATGAGTATGTGATGCACAATGTGTTTGAAACGGAGGGAACGGAAAAATGAAGATGACATTCAGGTGGTACGGTGAGAGTGATCCCGTCACCTTGGAAAAGATATCGCAGATACCGCAAATGACGGGCATCGTTTCCGCGGTGTACGATGTGTTGCCCGGCGGAGTCTGGAGTTGTGAAAGCATTGAAAAAATCAAAAATGCCGCGTTGCGGCACGGGCTTGAGTTTGAGGTTGTGGAAAGCGTTCCGGTACCGGAGGATATAAAGCTCGGCAATGAAAAAGCGCAAAAGCTTATCGAAAATTATTGCGAAAACATTCGTCGCCTCGGAAAAGCGGGGGTTAAATGCATATGCTATAACTTTATGCCGGTTTTCGATTGGCTCCGAAGCGAGCTGGAGCATAAGAATGCGGACGGCTCCGAGTCCTTGGCATACGATGACGAAACCGTTAAAGCAATGAATCCCCTGGAAAGTGAGCTTTCGCTTCCCGGCTGGGATGCCAGCTATACCAAGGCTGAGCTTAAGGGCCTTATAAATTCCTATAAGAAGCTTGGAGAGGAAGGGCTTTGGCGTAATCTCGAAATTTTCTTAAAGAAGATAATCCCCGTTGCCGAAAGCGCGGGCGTGAATATGGCAATCCATCCGGATGATCCGCCCTGGGGAATGTTCGGCCTGCCGAGGATTATAACCGACAAGAAGAATATCACGCGTATGCTGGATATTGTTCCGGTTAAAGCAAACGGGCTTACGTTTTGCACAGGCTCATTGGGAGCAGACAAGAATAACGACCTTGTTGATATGGCAAAATGCTTTTCGGACCGCATTCATTTTGTGCATCTTCGCAACATTATGCACACGGGCGAAAAGCGCTTCCATGAGGTCGGGCATCCCACCTCGTGCGGCTCGATTGATATGTACGGCATAGCGAAGGCGCTGGTGGACAACGGCTTTGACGGCTATGTTCGTCCCGACCACGGAAGAATGATTTGGGGCGAAAAGGGACGCTATGGCTACGGCCTTTTTGACAGAGCGCTGGGCGCCGCATATCTTACGGGGCTTTTCGAAGCCTTGGAAAAGGAGAAAAAATAATGGGAAGAGTGATTGTTATAACGGGCGCCGGCGGAGTGCTTTGCTCCGAAATGGCGGAATTTTTGGCGAAAAAGGGCGATAAAATCGCGCTTTTGGACTTAAATCTTACCGCGGCGAAGGCGGTTGAGGAGCGAATCAATGCAAACGGCGGCTTTGCGCGGGCATACGAATGCAATGTTTTGAGCAAGGAAAGCCTTGCAAACGTGCACGAAAGCATACTTCGCGATATGGGAAAATGCGATATTCTTATAAACGGCGCGGGCGGAAACAGTCCGAAGTGCACAACCGACCACGAAGAATACGAGGTCGGCGACGAGCTTAATTCCGATATAAAAACATTTTTCAACATTGACGAAACGGGCTTTGACTTTGTGTTTGACCTTAATATTAAGGGCGTGCTTCTCCCCAGCCAAATATTCATGGCGGATATGACGGGAAGGCGCGGCTGCGCGGTTATGAATATTTCATCGATGAACGCCTATCGCCCGCTGACGAAAATTCCTGCATATTCCGCGGCAAAATCGGCGGTGGGGAATTTCACACAGTGGCTTGCGGTTCATTTCGCGAAGGAGAACATAAGGGTCAACGCGATAGCACCGGGCTTTTTCGTAACGAATCAAAACCGTGCGCTTCTTTTTAACGATGACGGAACACCCACGGCAAGAACGGGAAAAATTCTTGCCGCCACACCCATGGGGCGCTTCGGCGAGGCGAAGGAGCTTTTGGGAACCGTGGAATGGTTGCTTGACGAAGAAAAGGCAGGCTTTGTAACAGGCGTAACAATTCCGATTGACGGCGGCTTTTCCGCATATTCCGGAGTATAAGAGGTAAAACGATGAGCAATATTAAAATTTATGCATTTGCGGACGAGGTAAGTCCTTTCATAGACAAGCAAATCGAGGCGATGAAGAATAATTCGCTTTCCGGTTTGGAGATAAGAAACGTTGACGATGTGAACATTGCCGAAATATCCGACAGAACGGCGAAAGAGGTTAAAGCGAAAACAGATGCCGCCGATTTAAGGGTTTTGACCATCGGCTCGCCCATCGGAAAAATGGACATTGAAAAGGGAAATTTCCCGCTCCACACAGAAAAGTTTAAGCGCACACTGGAGCTTGCGAATATTTTGGGAGCGGAAAACCTTCGCTTGTTTTCCTTCTTTACACCGACGGAGGAGAGAAGCTCCTACCGCGACAGAGTTATCGAAAGACTGTCGCTCTTTTCCGAGCTGGCAAGGGGCAGCGGAATAACGCTTTGCCACGAAAACGAAAAGGGCATTTACGGCGATATTCCGGAGCGTTGCGCGGAAATTCATAAGGCGCTTCCCGAAATCAAGGCGATATTTGACCCCGCTAATTATGTTCAGTGCGGAGTGGATACCTTAAAGGCATGGGAAATAATGAAGCCCTATGTTAAATATCTGCACATTAAGGATTCCCTTGCGGACGGTAACGTCGTGCCGGCGGGCAAGGGCGTCGGAAACCTATCGCACATTTTGGCGGACTTTGCCGAAAGCGGAGGAGAATACGTAACGTTAGAGCCGCATCTTGCGGTATTTGACGGCTTGGCCGAGCTTGAACGGGAAGGCGAAAAAAGCGGCGTCGGCGCTATGTATACGTATAAATCAAATGAAGAAGCCTTTAACGCGGCGCTTAAAGCACTGCGTGAATTAACGAATCAATAAGGAGGAGTCAAAAATGAAAATAGGTGCGCAGTTTTACACAATAAGGGATTATTGCAAAACCCCCGAGGACTTGGCGGAGTCCATGAAAAAGATAGCCGATATGGGCTATACGACAATTCAGCTTTCGGGTGTGTGCGCATACGACCCCGAATGGATGAAGGGCGAGCTTGAAAAGTACGGGCTTAAATGCGTGTTGACCCACATTGCTTCGGCAAGGCTTGAAGAGGATGCGGCCAAGGTTGCAAAGGAGCATGACATTTTCGGCTGCGAAAATGTGGGCCTGGGAATGTATCTTTTTGACGGCACGGAGGAGCACAGTACATCGGAGTTTGAGAGAATATACAAGCCAATTGCAAAAACCGTTAAAGAAAACGGAAAATATTTCATGTATCACAACCATGACAGAGAGTTCAGAAAAGAGGACGGCAAGACGATTATGGAAAAGCTTTCGGAAATGTTCTCGCCTTCCGAAATGGGCTTCACCCTTGACACCTACTGGGTTCAGATGGGCGGCGGCGACCCGGCATATTGGATTGAGAGGCTTTCTGAAAGAGTTCCCTGCATACATTTGAAGGACATGGCATACGGCGGAAAAATGGCCGTAATCGGAGAAGGCAACATAAACTTTGAGCGTGTTTTCGAAAAAGCGGAAAGTGCCGGAACCGAATATATGATAGTTGAGCAGGATGATTGCTACGGCGAGAATCCCTTCGATTGCCTGGAGAGAAGCCTTAAATATCTTCATTCAATGGGCTTTAGATAAAATTAAGATAAGGAGCGAGAAAGAATGAGCAGAAAAATCAAAATAGGTATTTTGGGTGTGGGAAACATGGGCTCCACACACGCAAGAAACATCAAAGCGGACAAGTGCCCGGAAATCGAAATTGCGGCGGTAGCCGATTTAAAGCCCGACAGACTGGAATGGGTAAAAAACAACATCTCCGAAAATATCGCACTGTTTAATACGGCGGAGGAAATGTTTGACAGCGGCCTTATCGAGGCATGCATAATCGCGGTTCCGCATTACGACCATCCCAAATATGCGATAGAGTGCATGAAGCGCGGCATTCACGTAATGCTTGAAAAGCCGGCGGGTGTTTACACCAAGCAGGTAATCGAGATGAACGAGGAATCAAAAAAGCATCCCGAGGTTGTTTTCGGTCTTATGCTCAATCAGCGCACGAACTGTGTTTACAGAAAAATGTATGAGCTGGTTCATTCCGGCAAATACGGCAATATCCGCCGTACAAACTGGATTATCACCGATTGGTACCGTCCGCAGGCATATTACAATTCCGGCGAATGGCGTGCAACATGGTCGGGCGAAGGCGGCGGCGTTCTCTTAAATCAGTGCCCCCACAATCTTGACCTGTGGCAGTGGATTTGCGGCATGCCTTCCAAGGTTGATGCACACTTAAGCTACGGAAAATGGCACGACATCGAGGTTGAGGATGACGTTACCGTATACGTGGAATATCCCAACGGTGCAACCGGTGTGTTCGTTACGAGCACGGGCGATTCCAAGGGCACAAACCGCTTTGAAATCCAGATGGACGGTGCAAAGCTCGTTGCAACCTATGATAAGCTTGAGGTGTATGAATACGATATGCCGGAGCCGGAATTCACCAAGAAGAACGATAATATGTTCGCGGTACTGCCCGGCCATGAAATCGACCCGATGACGGACGGCGAAAATCCGCAGCACGTAGGCGTTCTTAACGCATGGGCGGGCGCGATTCTCCGCGGAGAAAAGCTTATTGCGCACGGAACTGAGGGCATTAACGGCCTTACACTTTCCAACGCAATGCATTTATCCTCGTGGCTCAACAAGACGATTGAGATTGAGTCGTTTGATCATGACCTTTTTTACGAGGAGCTTATGAAGCGTGTGGCAACAAGCAAAAAGAAAACCGACATAAACGAAAAATGCGTGGAAAACGTTGCGGGCACCTTCGGAGAAAGCAGAGGCTAAGCCTTAAAAAATGCACGTTTTATGTATTATATTGTAAAGCGGGGGGATTTTCCCCTCGCTTTTTTGTGCTTTTAACGTTTGAATAAGCCGTGGAATTGTATTATAATTAAATATATATGCATTCGGGGAGGTCATAACAATGAAGCAGCAGATGAAGGGAAATATAATGCTTTTAATCACCGCAATGATTTGGGGTGTTGCCTTTGTTGCGCAAAGCAAGGGCATGGAGCATGTGGGGCCGTTCACCTTTTTATCGGTGCGCTCCGTAATAGGCGGCACGGTACTCATACCGGTAATATTGATTTTCGCCGCGATTAACAAAAGAAGCGGTGAAAAAAAGGAGCCCGAAAACAAAAAAACGCTTATCACGGGCGGAATTTTGTGCGGCACGGCGCTTTGTGTCGCAAGCTGCTTTCAGCAGGCGGGCATTTCAATGGATGCCTCGGCAGGCGATGCGGGCTTTATTACCGCCCTTTACATATTGATTGTGCCCATAATAAGGCTCTTCTTCGGCAAACATGTCGGGTTAAGAACGTGGTGCTCCGTTGCGGTTGCGCTTTTCGGCTTCTATCTTCTTACGGAAAAATTCGGCGGCTTCACAAAAGGCTGCATGATGGTTCTTGTGAGTGCGTTGTTTTTTGCCGTACACATTCTCGTAATTGACTATTTCTCGCCGAAGGCGGACGGAGTGAAGCTTTCCTGCATTCAGTTTTTCACCTGCGCCGTTATTTCGGGAATATTAATGCTTGCCTTCGAAAAGCCGACGCTCGGCGACATATGGACGGCGAGAATCGCGATACTTTATGCCGGTATGCTTTCGAGCGGCGTTGCCTATACGCTCCAGGTGGTTGCGCAAAAATACACCAAGCCGACCTCGGCCTCCATGATAATGAGCTTGGAATCGGTATTCGCATTAATAGCGGGAATGATTATTCAGCCGGAGGCAAACCCGATAAAGCTTATTAAAATAACCGGTTGTGTTTTGATTTTTGCGGCAATCGTGCTGGTTCAGCTTCCCGAAAAGAGGATTAAAAATGTTTGATTTGGTTTTATGGGATATTGACGGTACGCTGATGAACTTTAAAAGGTCGGAGCGTGAGGCGCTTAAAAAAGCGCTCGGCGACGAAGGCCTTGCCGTGACTGCCGAGCAGATTTCGTTGTATTCCGAAATCAATGATTCGTGCTGGAAGCGCTACGAAAAGGGCGAGCTTTCCTATGACGGTATTTTTACCCAACGCTTTGCGGAATTTTCGGAAAAGACCGGTATGAAGCTTGACGCGGCGCGTGTTAACGAAATATACAGAAAAAATCTCGGCGAGATATATTTCTTGGAGGACGGCGCGACGGAAATCATAAAAAAGCTTCGCGCTCTTAACATAAGGCAGTATATCGTAACGAACGGCTACACCGAAACGCAGATGAAGAAGGCAACCTCATCGGGGCTTCTTGCTCTGACGGACGGGATTTTCATTTCGGGGCTTATCGGATGTCCGAAGCCCGACAAGCGCTTTTTTGATATATGCTTTGAAAAAATCGGCGCGGTCGATAAAGAAAAAACCGTGATTATCGGCGATTCCTTGACAAGTGACATTAAGGGCGGCATAAATGCCGGCATAAAAACCTGCCTTTACAATCCGGAGGGGAAAAGCATCGACGGTGAAATCAAGCCCGATTATGAAATAAAAGCCCTGTCCGAGGCATATGCTTTTCTGACCTGACAAAAAAGAAAGGCTCCTTTGCCGCCTTGCGGCGGCAAAGGAGCCTTTTTCGTCTGCTTATCCGTGTTTAATCCGAACCCGCTTCTTAAAATCGGAGTTCGGATTATTATCTTTCGGCTAATGAATAAATTTTTTCCGTTATTTCGGATATATCCGTTGAGGTGAAAATTTCGGAGCGGATTTTTGCCGCACCCGGAATTGTTTTCAAATACCAGGCCAGGTGCTTTCGCGATTCCAAAAGCCCACGGCGCTCGCCCTTTAATTTTACCGCCAATGTAAGGTGGCTCACCGCGGTATCCAGCCTTTCCGATACGGTGGGCGGTGAAGAAATTCCCTCAAGCTCACGGAAAATAAAAGGATTTCCGAGGGCACCGCGACCTACCATTACGGCATCGCAGCCGGTTACGTTCAGCATATTTTCGGCATCGGCGAGTGAAAAAATGTCGCCGTTTCCCACAACGGGGATTTTAACCGCATTGACGACCGAGGCGATTGTATTTAAATCCGCAGTCCCCGAATAAAGCTGCTCGGCAGTTCGGCCGTGGATGTAAAGCCTGTCCGCACCGGCGTTTTCCATGACCCTTGCAAAATCGGCGGCCGTATCCGATGATATCCCCTTTCGGAATTTAACCGAAACCGGAACGGACGAGGCCTTTTTCACCGCCGTAACGATTTTTGCGGCGAGGAGCGGACTTGCCATGAGTGCGCAGCCGTCGCCGTTTCCGGCAATTTTCGGCATGGGGCAACCCATATTTATGTTGATTTCGGTTGCGTAAGAGGCTGTCTTTTCCGCCGCCTCCGCCAAAATTTCGGGCTCATGTCCGAAAAGCTGAACTACCATTTTCCCCTCATGAGGGAGCGGCAGAAGGGAGGCTGTTTTTTTGTCGTTATAATGAAGCGCCTTTGCGCTTATCATTTCGGTAAAGGGAATAAAGCCCCCGAAGCGCGCGCACACCGTGCGCATAACGGCATCGGCAACGCCCGCCATGGGAGCAAGATAAACATTACATCTCAAGCTTCATATCCCCGTCTTTAATTATTCCGAATTTACGCATTGCTTCCGATACCGCAAGCGAAATTATTGCGGGCAGGATGAAATACATAATAAGAATTTCCGAAAGAGTCAAAAGGGAGCTTACGCCGTCACCCGTCATGGTTATGTAGGTGTTTATGGGGCCGACCAAGCCCGCGGTTCCCATTCCGGAGCCGATGGAGTTGCTTATCATGCCCATTTTGGTCGAAAACGGAGCCAATACAGCGCTTGCAACGATGGCGGGAAGCCATATTACGGGCTTTCTCACAATATTGGGCATCTGAAGCATGCTGGTGCCGAGGCCTTGAGCTATAAGGCCGCCGAGCTTGTTTTCACGATAGCTGATAACCGCAAAGCCTATCATATTTGCACAACACCCTATTGTTGCGGCACCTGCCGCAAGCCCGGAAAGCCCCATTGAAATGCCGATTGCGGCGGAGCTTATCGGAAGGGTTAAGAAAATACCCATAAGCACGGAAACGATAATGCTTCCGATTATGTGATGCTCATCAACGTTGATGTTTACGAGGTTGCCCAAAAATGCCATGAAGCCCGAAATGGGAGGACCGAGCAAAAGCCCGATGGCGGAGCCGGATATGATTGTTACGAACGGTGTAACGATTATGTCCACGGGGGTTTTGCCGGAAACAAGCCTTCCTATTTCAATTGCGGTATATGCCGCAATGAAGGCGCCCAAGGGCTCTCCCGGGGCGGAAAAGGTGAAGGTGTTGTTCGCGAAAAAGGTGCCCGCGATTATTTTGGAGGCATATGCGCCGACAAGACCTGCCGCCGCCGCGGAAATAACCAAAAGCGGAGCCCTTTCGTTAAGCTTCACGGCAACGCCGACGCCGATACCGGCACCGGTTAAAAGCGAGGCACACTGGCCTATTAAGACAAGATAATTTCCGACAGCGCCCGGAATATAAACGCCGATTTGCTTAATTATGGTTCCGATAATCAGCGTTGCGAAAAGACCGAGAGCCATGCCCGACAGACCGTCGATAAAAAGCCTATGCATATAGTTTTTGAATTTATCCATTTCAACTCTCCTTTGATGTTTTTATAAATTATAGCGTAAAACCGTATAAAATTCAAGTGATTTTGTTATATTTGTAAATGTAAAATACAAAATTTATAAAAAATATTAAAAAAGCTCTTGTATTTTTCTGAATTTCTGATAAAATGATAAGAAAGAAGCTTGAAAGCGAGGTGTATTTTTTATGGCATACAAAATAAGCGATGATTGCATTTCCTGCGGTGCATGCGCAGAGGGCTGCCCCGTTGAGGCTATTACCGAAGGCGACGGCAAGTATGTTATTGATCCCGATAAGTGCATAGATTGCGGCGCGTGTGAGGGTGTTTGTCCCGTAGGTGCGGCAAAGGCGGAATAACAAATGCAATACTGTAAATTAAGACCGATTTTTTTCGGTCTTTTTTTTGTATAAAAAGCGTATATCTCGGACAAAATTATAAAAAAGGTTATGCGAAGGAGGAGCGGTTTTCGAATGCGCGTAAAAAAAACGTTGACGGTTTTTTCGGTTTTGCTTGCGATTGCACTGGCGGCGCTGGTCGGGAAGGCATTAAGCCTAAAGAAGCTGGAAAACAAGCTGGAGGCTGAAGAAAAGCGAACATATTACGAGCTTTTGGAAAATGTGGAGAAAATCGAGGAGGCATTGCTTAAGGCGGCGCTTTCATCGGATTTTAATTCCCTGGGTAGGGCGGCGGCAGAGGTGAGAGAGTGCACGGCCTTTGCGGTATCAGATTTGGGGAGGCTGCCGTCCGGTGATGAGGGAGCGGCGAAAATCACAAGCTTTTTAAACCAAGCGGCGGACTATTCGAAAAGCACCGTGCTTCGGCATTCCGATTTAACGGGCCCGACTAAGGAAGAAGCGGATGTGTTTTTTGAGCTTTCGGAATACGCCGCCGCACTTTCGGACGGAATGACTGAGTTGAGCGGGCGCGTTGCCTCCGGCGAAGCGGAGCTTTCGGAGGCGGGAGACATAATCCCCGATTTCGGGGACGGAATAAGCCGAATCGAAAACGAAAGCTTTTCGGATTATGAGGATATAAGCTATGACGGTCCGTTTTCGGCACATATGAATACTCTTTCCTCTGTTATGCTGGAAAGCGAGGAAGCGGTAAGCGCCGATTACGCCCTTCAAAAGGCGATGCAGTGCCTTGGCGGAAGGGTGGTTCTAACCCCCGCGGCGGAAAGCGCGGGAGTTATCGAGAGCTATATTTTTTCGGGGAACGGCCTCGGCGCGCACTATGCCGTGGGAATCAGTAAGAAGGGCGGAAGGCTTCTTTTCGTCAATGTGGAGAAAAGCTTTTCCGAAAGCAGGGCTTCGGAGGAGGAATGCGCCTCCATTGCGTTTTCCTTTGCGGAAAACGCCGGATATCAAGGCTTGAAGGAAACCTATCGCTCGGAGGCCTCCGACGTATACACGTTCAATTTTGCGCCCGAGGAAAACGGCACGGTAATGTATCCCGACCTTGTGAGGGTTAAGGTTTCGACGGATGACGGAACCGTCGTCGCCTTCAGCGCGTACGGCTATCTCTTGAACCATCGGGAGCGCAGTCTGCCGCAGGTTGACCTTGCGACTGCTCGGGAGGTAAAATTAAGCAGTGAATTTATAACAGAGGACATAGGAACGGCGGTTATTCCCACACCGTATGCCGAGGAGCTTTATTGCTTTGAGCTGAGCGGAGCCTTTAAGGGAAAAAGGGTTTTGATTTATATTAACACGCAAACCGGTAAGCACGAGGAAACGCTTGTGCTTTAAATAAAGAAGGCGGCGGAAATTTCCGCCGCCTTCTTTTACTTGTCATCGTTTTTTGTGTTATTTTCGACGCTGTGCCCATTCTTTTTCGCCTTTATTTTAAGATAGCCGAAAAACGAAACGATAAACGCGCTCGCCGCATCCATGATGATATCGGTCATTGTGTCGATAAGCCCGGCGTCATAGCGCCAATTATCCGTAATAATGCCGCTTACACCCTCAGGCGGACGAAACTTTTGCATATTCATTCCGAGAAGCCTGTCACCGGAAAATTCCAATATTTCCCACATCGCACCTGATGCAAGCGCAAAGCAAAACGCGAAAAGCGAAACGAAAACGGGGCTTAGGCGGACAACCGCCTTATCGGACTCATTCAAGCTGTAAACAAGCATGAAGCCCACAAGGGCAAGAATTACGCCGGAGAACGAATGAAGAAGGTTATCCCACCAGGGAATAAGCTCGTAAAAGCTTTTTATTTCACCCAAAAGCTCCGATGCGAAAATGAAAAGCACGATTGCTATTTTCATTCCGCTGGAAAACCTTATCTTGTTTTTCGTAAGGTTTTCCACCGTATCGGGCACGAAGGTTAAAATAAAGCCCAAAATCGCGGTAAAGGCGTTAATTATGCCGGAATAATTGTTTTCATAAACCGATGTTATCACGGTTTCGAGAAATGCGACGATAAAGGTAACGCGCACAATAAGGTTAATTTTTTGGTTTATCGCTCTTTTTTTCATGGGCTCACCTGTTCCAATATTTATTTTCAAGCCGTCTGTAGCTTATTGCTTCGGACAAATGGTCAAACAAAATGCTTTCGCTTCCCTCCAAGTCCGCAATCGTGCGCGCTATGGCCAGTATCGAGGTGTAAGCGCGAACGCTTAAGCCGAGGCTTTTGAAGGCGCTTTCCAAAAATTCATGCTCCTGCGCATCCAGATGGCAGTATTTGTTTAATTGCTCCTCGGTTTTCAAATCGGAGTTAAGCATGCCTGAGCCGTAGCGCTTTGCCTGCGCCTCGCGCGCGCGATTGACACGCTCCCTGACGGAGGCGGAGCTTTCGCCGCTTTTGGAGGTTAAAACATCATATGTAAGGCTTGAGGCCTCCACCTGGATATCCATTCTGTCCAATAATGGGCCGCTCATTTTCGAAAGATATCTGTTAACGGCACTTTGGGAGCAGGTGCATCGACGCCTTTTATCGCCGTAATAGCCGCAGGGGCACGGGTTTGCCGCCAGCACAACAATCATTTTGCAGGGATAAGTGTTTGCCGCGGAGGCACGCGATATGGTAACGCAGCCGTCCTCAAGCGGCTGACGCATAGCCTCAAGCGCCTTTGGCTGAAATTCCAAAAATTCATCCAAGAACAAAACACCGTTGTGAGCAAGGGAAACCTCACCCGGCTTCGCGTCCTGCCCGCCGCCGATCAGACCGGGCATCGATATATTGTGATGAGGTGCGCGGAACGGCCGCGCGGCAACGATGGGCATTTCAGGCTTAAGCATCCCGGCGGCGGAGTAAATTCGGGATGTATCAATGGCCTCGGCCGGCGTCATATCGGGAAGTATCGTCGGAAGTCTTTTGGCAAGCATGGATTTTCCGGCACCGGGCGAGCCGATTACAATAACGTTATGTCCGCCCGCCGCGGCAATTTCAAAGGCGCGCTTTAGGAGCGGCTGACCCTTAACGTCGGCAAAATCAACATCGTATCCGCCGGCTTTTTCCATAAGCGCGGAGGTGTTGCCGACCACCGGCTCCAGCCTTTTTTCGCCCGTTAAATGCAAAAATACGTCATAAAGCCTTTTGATCCCGTAAACCGTGGCGCCCTCGGCAAGCGCCGCCTCGGCGGCATTTTCCTCCGGAACGAAAATATTGCCGCATCCGTTTTTAACCGCACTTAAGGCAAGCGGAAGCATTCCGTTCACCCGTTTCACCTCGCCCGCAAGCGAAAGCTCGCCGTAAAACGAGAAGCCCGAAGCCGCCTCCGCGGGGATTTTCCCGTCCGCAATCAAAAGCGCCGTCGCAATGGCAAGGTCAAAAACACTGCCTTCTTTTTTTATATCCGCCGGAGCAAGATTAATAACCGTTTTTTGCGGCGGCAAATCAAAGCCCGAATTTTTAAGCGCCGCTTTAACGCGCTCTTTCGATTCCTTAACCGCCGTATCGGGAAGCCCGACTATGTCAAATGAGGGAAGCCCGCGGCTCGTATCCGCCTCAACCGTAACGGGGAACCCGTAAATGCCCACAAGAGCCGCACTTTTAACCTCGGATATCATAAGCCTTATTCCTCCCCTGTGTTTTTCTTGTATATAATATAGAGCCCGGAAAGAAGAAGATTCGGGTCATAGATGAAGCGGTTTTTGCAATGAGGAACAATATATTTTGCGTGCCCTCCGGTTGCGATAAGCTTCGCCTCAGTGCCGATTTCCGCAAGGAATCGATCCGCCATACCGTCCACCATGGCGGCCGTGCCGAAAACGATACCGGAGCGCATACAGTCACTCGTGTTGGTGCAAACGGCATGCTCCGGCGCGCGAAAGCTTATTTCCTGAAGCAGTGCCGCCTTTTTTGTAAGCGCATTAAGCGAGGTGCTGACACCCGGCATTATCGCACAACCGATGAAATTCCCGCACGAATCCGATGCGGAAATCGTGGTTGCGGTGCCCATGTCCACAACAATAACGGGCCCTTTGTAAAGGCTTAAGGCGGCAACGTTGCTTGCGACCATGTCGCTTCCCAGCTGCCCGGGGTCATTGGTTCTTATGTTAAGTCCGGTTTTTATTCCCGGGCCGAGGATGAGCGGCTCCTTCCCTATAAGCTTTTTGACGGCATGTGCCAAAACATCCGACAAGGGCGGAACCACGCTTGAAATAATTGCTCCGGAAAATCCGTCCTTATTTACGCCGTAAAGCTCCAGTATGCTTTTTATATACGCCGCATATTCATCCTCAAGGCGGTTGTGGTTCGTTTCCAGCCGCGAAATAAAATGAATTTCGGAATTATCTATTGCTCCTATAACGATGTTGGAGTTTCCGATGTCAACCGCTAATACCATTTGAAAGTTCCCCTTTATTTAAAGGGACCGTGAAAGGTCCCTTTTTATTTATTTTGCAATTGCCCGCGCGATTTTCAAGGTGCATTCCGCTTTGGGAGAAGAAGCATCGTCGGGCATTACCAAAAGCATATACAGATCCTCTGTGTTAATTTCAAGCTCGTTAAGAACAACACTTTCCGAAAGACTTACGGAATATCCGTCGTCCGAGGGAAGGGCGCTCCAATCCGAGGCGGGCATAAGCCTGCCCTCCGAGTCCGACAAGATAATCGAAAGCCGCTCCGAATCCAGCCATATAACGGCAGGTTCTCCGGAGGCTGTAAGGCTTTTGAGCGTAAGCGTCATCGTGAGCTTGTATTCCGCACTCTGAATATCCGTATAAGAAAACTGGTCAAGCTTTAATTTTTTCTCTCCGTCCGAATCGGCATCGATGCCGAGCTCGGCAAGCGCAGAGATTCTTTCGGCATATTCGGCGCCGAAATATTCACTGCCGGCATAAATTATCGCGGAATCGTATTTTTCCCGTGTTAAATATCCGTAAAGAAAATAAAATGCGACCGCAATTACCACAATCGCCGCGATAATGGGCGCCTTGTAATAATCCTTTATATATTCCAGCTTTTTTTTGAAGGTAAGCTCATCAAAATGCATGCTACTTTATTGCATCGGCAATAATTTTTGCCGCCACCTCCGGGTTGATTCTTCCGCCGTCAATGCAAAGATTGTAATTGTCCGCACTGCCCCATTTGTGCCCGGTATAATGCTCATAATGCTTGCTTCTGCGCTTGTCGGAAAGCTTTATAAGCTTAAGAGCTTCCTTTTCCGAAACGTTTTTCTCATGCATTACGCGCTCAACCCTTATATGCTCGGGAGCGGACATGAAAACGGTAAAAAGATCAAACCCTTCTCTTAAAATATAGTCCGCGCAACGACCCACAATAACGCACGGGCCCTTTTTTGCAACGGAAGAAATAACCTTGCTTTCGGCAAGATAAATTTTATCCGTCAAGCTGGAGGCGGCGTCCGTAAAATACCCGCCGTAGCCCATCGATGCAACGTTGAACAGCATGCTTGTGGTAATCTTCTGCTCGCCGTCCTCGATAAATCCGGCATCCATACCGCTTTCCTTTGCCGCAAGGTCAACTATTGCGCGGTCATAAAAGGGAATGTCAAGCATTTTTGAAAGCTCCTTCCCGGTTGTTCTTCCGCCGCTTCCGTACTGTCTTGCGATTGTTATTATTGTTCCTGCCATATAAAAAGTCCCTCCGTTCCTGTTTTTTTATATATTATAACACAAAAAATACCAAAGGTCAAATAATTTATATAATTTATGCTTAAAATTCACGATAAAAAATTGCTTTTTTTCCGAATTTGTGATACAATAAGAAAGGATTGGAAAAAAATCCGAACAAACCCTTTCCGAAAGGCGGCAAGCAAATGAACGAAGAAATCAAAAAAACGGTTGTTGATCAAAATATTACCGACACACTGCGCACAAACTATATGCCCTACGCAATGAGTGTTATAGTTTCCCGCGCCATCCCGGAGATTGACGGTCTTAAGCCCTCCCACAGAAAGCTTTTATACACAATGTACACCATGGGGCTTTTGAAAGGCGCGCGCACCAAAAGCTCCAATGTTGTGGGGCGCACCATGGCGTTAAATCCGCACGGCGATATGGCGATATACGACACGTTGGTTCGCTTAACGCGGGGAAACGAGTCGCTTTTATATCCTTTTGTGGACTCCAAGGGAAGCTTCGGAAAAAAATACAGCCGCGACATGGCGTCCGCCGCTCCCCGTTACACGGAGGTTAAGCTTGACCCCTTCTCGTCGGAGCTTTTTTCCGATATCGATAAGGATACGGTTGATTTCGTGGATAACTTTGACGGAACATTAAAGGAGCCGCGGCTTCTTCCCGTCTCTTACCCCAACATTCTCGCAAATCCGAATTTGGGAATTGCAGTAGGTATGGCGAGCAACATATGCTCCTTCAATTTAAAGGAGCTTTGCGATACGACAATCGCGCTTATGAAGGATAAAAATGCGGATATAACCCAAACGCTGCTCGCGCCGGACTTTCCCGGCGGCGGACAGATAATATATAATAAGGAGCTTTTTTCCTCCATATACGAAACCGGCCGCGGCTCCTTCAAAATAAGAAGCAAATACCGCTTCGATAAGAAAAATCACTGCATAGAAATATACGAAATCCCCTATACCACCCAGGCGGAGCTTATTATAGAAGCAATCGCCAAGCTTGTTAAGGAGGGCAAGGCAAAGGAAATCGCCGACCTTCGCGACGAAACAGACCTTAAGGGTCTTAAAATCACGATAGACATCAAGCGCGGAACCGACCCCGACAAGCTGATGAATATGCTTTTCGCGAAAACGCCGCTGGAGGACAGCTTCGGCTGCAATTTCAACGTGCTTATAAAGAACCGTCCGTGCGTTCTCGGGGTTCGCGGAATTTTGTTGGAATGGCTCGCCTTCCGCACGGAATGCATAAAGCGCAGAACACAGTTCGACATAAACAAAAAAACCGCACTTTTGCACCTTTTGTACGGCTTGCGCGAAATTCTTTTGGATCTTGACAAGGCGGTAAAAATCGTTCGTGAAACGGAGACCGATGCCCTTGTTATCGAAAACCTAATGGCAGGCTTCGCCATAGACAGGACGCAGGCGGAATATGTTGCGGAAATTAAGCTTCGCAATTTTAACAAGGAATATATTTTAAAGCGCCTTTCGGAGGTGGATGCTCTCGAAAAGGAAATCGCCGAGCTTACGGATATTCTTGCCCACGATTCCAAAATAAAGAAAATCATCGCCGCGGAGCTTAACCATGTTGCAAAAAAATACGCCGCCCCCAGAAAAAGCGAAATTGTGAACGAGGACAGCATAAGCCGCGAGGAGCCCGTTTCGGAGATTCCCGACTACGGCGTTAAGGTTTTCCTTACCCGCGACAACTTCTTAAAGAAGGTTACGCTTGTTTCTCTTCGCTCCGCCTCCGCGCAAAAGCTTAAAGACGGCGACGAAATTATTTCCGAGTGTGAGGCCTCCAACAAGGATGAGCTTTTGCTTCTCTCGGACAAATGCGCGCTTTACAAGCTTAAGCTTTCCGAGCTGCCCGATTGCAAGGCAAGCTCCTTCGGCGATTATATCCCGAATATTTGCGCTCTTGCGGACGGCGAGCGAATAATTAAGGCAATTACCACATCCGATTACGAGGGTATTGTAATTTTCGGCTTCGAAAACGGTAAGGTTGCCAAAATTCCGCTTAAGGCGTACGAAACCAAAACAAACCGCAAAAAGCTTATAAACGCATATTCCGATGCTTCGCCTCTTTCGGGTTGCATTTACGCAAAGGGCGATATTGAGGTTATGGCCGAAAGCTCCAACGGCAAGCTGCTTACCTTCAACACGGAGGCCATTGCGTTAAAAACCACGCGCGACACCATCGGCGTGCGCGTGCTTACGCTTAAAAAGGGCGCGGTTATGAAATCCATATGCCCGGCGGAGCAGGCAACGGTTACCGACGCTCACAAATATTTTTCAAAAAGCATTCCCTCCGCCGGCTTCTTTAAGAAGGCCGTCGACCGTGCGGAGCAAACCTCGCTTTTCTGAACAAAAAGCTCCTTTTCGGCACATAAAAACAAGCATATCGAAAATCGATATGCTTGTTTTTTAAACGCCTTTATTCCACGGTAACCGATTTTGCCAGGTTTCGCGGCTTATCCGCATCGTAGCCCTTGATTTGAGCAACGTAATAGCCCAAAAGCTGAAGCGGAGGTACCGTTAATGACGGCAGGAAAATTTCCTCCGTTTCGGGCAGATAAAATGTGTAATCCGCCTTTTTCTCAATAACCGTGTTGCTTTCCTCGGCAAGTGCAAACACACGAGCGCCGCGGGTTATAACCTCCTCGACGTTCGAAAGCATTTTATCGAAATGCCTGTTGCTTGCCGCGATTGCAACAACGGAGGTATTGGGCTCCATCAGCGATATGGTTCCGTGCTTCAATTCGCCTGCGGCATAAGCCTCCGAATGAACGTAGGATATTTCCTTAAGCTTTAACGAGCCCTCCATTGCGGCGGCATAATCCTCGCCGCGTCCGATGAAATAAGCATCCTTCTTGGAGCTGACCTTTTTTGCAATCGCGAAAATTTCATCTCTCCTCGAAAGTATTTCCTCCACCTGCTCCGGAAGCTTCAAAAGCGCCGCGATATAACGCTTCAATTCGCGCTTGCCTAAGGTTTTAAGCTCCTGCGCCATATAAAGCGCCAAAAGATATACGGCGGCAAGCTGAGTAGAATATGCTTTTGTTGTGGCAACCGCAATTTCGGGTCCCGCCCAGGTGTACAGCACATCGTCCGCCTCACGGGCTATGGTGCTTCCCACAACGTTAACAATCGCAAAAATTCTGGCACCCTTTGCCTTCGCCGCCCTCATTGCCGCTATGGTGTCCGCCGTTTCTCCCGATTGACTTATTACGATAACAAGAGTATTCTCGTCTATAATCGGGTCGCGGTAGCGGAATTCGGACGCCAGGTCAACCTCCACATGCTTTCTAACAAGGGCTTCGATAACATATTTTCCCACGCAGCCCACGTGATAGGCCGAGCCGCACCCGATGATTACGATTTCGGAAAATTTTTTTATTTCCTTTGCCGTAAGCATTATATTATCAAGCTTTACGGAATTTTCGTGTATTCTGGGAAGAATCGTATCTTTAAGAACCCTGGGCTGCTCCAGCATTTCCTTAAGCATAAATGTGTCGTAGCCGCCCTTTTGCGCCGCCTGCACGTCCCATGTAACCTCAAAAATTTTCTTTTTGATTTCG
>CAZRUB010000005.1:0-21447 GCA_964603185.1 uncultured Ruminococcus sp. | reverse complement strand
CGCACGTGAGGTCATCGCCTCCCAAAAGGCTGAAATCGAGGCAATCAAATCCGAACAGGAGGCGGGAATGCAGGCTCTCGCGGAAATGCAAGGCACATTGAAGGTTAAGCAGGCATCGCAGGATGCGATAATAAATAACCTTAAGTCACGCGAGGAAACGATTCGCCGTGAGGTTGAAGAGCAAACTGCCGAGGAAAACCGCATTCAAGCACTCATAAACAGCGTTGTTTCATCTTCTTCGCAAAAATCCGGCACGCAAAGCGCCGTGTATTCGGGCTCCGGAGATATGTTGTGGCCCTGCCCCTCCACCAAGAGGCTTACAAGTGTTTTTGCGACGCGTGAGCACCCGATTGACGGGGTAACAAAAATGCACAACGGGATTGATATTGCGGGCGGATACGGTGCCGATATTATTGCTTCGGCTTCGGGAACCGTTCTCTTTTCCGGTAACAGCTCCTCCTACGGTAAATACATTGTTTTGTCACACGGAAACGGCATCACAACACTGTATGCTCATTGCAATCAGCTTCTTGTAAGCGCCGGAGCAACCGTCACCAAGGGGCAGGTTATCGCAAAGGTCGGCTCTACGGGAAAATCCACCGGCCCCCATCTTCATTTTGAGGTTTCCGTAAACGGAACGCGGCAAAATCCCTTAAATTACGTAAAATAACCGAAAGAGAAAAATCCGAGCTCCGATTCCGAGCAGATTTTGGCGCGGAAACTTTGATGGGCGGAAAAACCATCAAAGCCGACAAGCCGAAAGGTGTCGAAATTATGCTTTTTCAGGCGAGCTTCGGATTATTTTCTTTCGGTTAAACCGACTGATTTTTCAGTCGGTTTTATACTGACATGGAGGCGTTTATTATGATAAGCAGAAAAAAATATCGTATAACAATTGCAATTTTATTGTTTGCGGCGGTCTTTTCATTCTTCCTCGGGCGGCTTTCGTTTTTCACGGGCTCCAAGCTTTTGCAAATCCAACACATACTTGACAATGATTTTGCTTTAACCTACAATACCGAAAATGCGGTTGATGCCGCGGCTCACGCTTATGCCGACAGCTTATCCGACCCTTATACCGTTTATTTAAGCGAGGATGAATATCGCTACTTCAACGAAAGCCTAAGCTTGACGTATAACGGCTTGGGCATAACACTTGACTACAACGGTGACGAAGCGGTTGTTGCCGAGGTTATTTCCGATTCCGCCGCGGCCGCCGCCGGCATCATGGCAGGCGATGTTCTGCTTTCGGTTGATGAATACACGCTCTCGCGCGATAATTATGATGAAGCAGTCGCATATATACGCGGATATGCGGAAAATTCCGTTTCGGATGAAGTGAAAATGCATTTCACCTTCAGGCGAGAAAACGAAGCTTTTGAGCTTGACATAAAGCGTGCCGCATTCAGTGTGCCCTCGGTTTCATATGAAATGCTGGACAACGGGATATTCTATATCTCTCTTTCAACCTTTTCCGACGAGGCCGCTGATGAATTTTGCGACGCCTTAAAAAATGCCGCTGCCGCAAATGCAATAATCATGGATTTGCGCGATAACTCCGGCGGTTTAATCAGCGCACTCTTAAAGGTGTGCGACGAACTCATGCCGGAAGGCAAAATCTTTTCCTCCGTTGATGCAAAAGGCAAGCTTCAAGAGTATAAAACGTCGGATAACGATTATATCTCATTACCTCTTGTTGTTCTTGTTAACGAAAATTCCGCAAGCGCATCGGAAATTTTTGCGGCCGCTGTAAAGCAATCCGGCCGCGGAACACTTGTGGGCACCACCACCTACGGCAAAGGCCTTGTTCAATCACTTTACACCTTTAATGACGGCAGTGCGTTAAAATATACGAGCGCAAAATACTACACCTATGACGGCTCGTATATAAACGATATCGGTGTGGAGCCCGATATTGTGGCTTACGATGCCGCCTCTCAGCTTGAGGAAGCGTTAGGTTGTCTTTCGGAAATTCATTAGTATGCTATACCTCTTTTCCTACATCCGTTATGTGAATAAACCTTATCTTTTTAAATTTATAGCTGTCCAACGGTCGGCATGCGGCATCGTTCGAATGCGCCGCAACATATATTTTCGAAGGCTCTCCCTTTGCATCCGCCTCCACAATAAACGGCGTGTGCTCAAACCGTTCTCCCGAAAAGCTCAGCTGAACCAAATCTCCTCTTTCGATTTTTTCAACGGAGGTTTCCTCTCCCCTCGGCCCCACACCTCTGTTTTTTATAAGAAAATCATATAAAAATTCCACGCCGGTCCATGAAGGCGAACGATCATTCGAATTATAATAATACCATGCCGGATAGTTCATTTCTTCACACCCCGCATAAATGCATTGCGAGGCAAAATTTGTACAATCTCCGCCCAGCTCACTAAAATCGTAATAGCTCGGATTTCGGAAATATGCCCACTTCTTTGCATAGTCAACCGCTTTTGCCCTGTTGTAGCTCGTGCTTATAAGCATACGCTCACTTCCTTAAATTAAATTCCCCCCATTACAAAATATGCCAAAATAACAAAAAAGTACACAAAATAAGCGGCAGAATTACCTCTGCCGCTTATTTTTTTACACGTTCTGTGTTAAAATCGCCTATCCGAAAGCTGTAATCGCCGCTTTTTAAAACCTCGGCAAATTCAAACGAATCCGTTATCCTCTTACGTGTAAGTGTTGCACACAAGCCCTCGTGTCCGGGATGATGAAAATCGGTTCCTCCGGTTACAATAAGCTTTTTATTCTCCTTGGCAAGCATCAGTGCTTTTCCGACGCTCCATGCATGATTGGGATGAACATTAAAAAGCTCAAATCCGTCCATATGATTTATGTCGGCAAGCGCCATATTCACCCTGTACGGGTGCGCCTGAACGATCACATTTCTGTCATTCTTGAATTTTTCGTAAAAATCGTTATAGGTTCCGTCCAAAAGCTTTTCCGCCCTAAACACGTCATCATCGTCAATGCCGTATACCAGGTAATCGTTAACGGAGTTTTCATCGTTTACAAAGCGAACCTCCATTCCCAAAACCACATTCACACCGTACCTTCGAGCATACTCTTCGGTATTGTGAAAGCATTTGAGGTAATCCTCCGCACCGATATTTCCTTTATAAAAATGGTTGGTCAAAACGACAGTATCAAAATCCTGTTCGGAATAAAAGCGTCCCAGCTCCTCCTCGCTTATTTGACTGCATTTGCTTGCCGGAAGCACATGCGCATGAGCCTCCGTTTTGAATCTTCTCACTATGCTTTTGCTCCTTTCAATCCTCTGAAACCATCATAATAAGCGTGCCCTTTTTAACCTTGACCAAAGCCTCATCCTCCGTCACAACATTGCTGACGGTAAGCGTTGTACCAATCTCAACATTCTCGTCATCAAGCGGAAAAAGAAAGCCTTTCAACGTCACACCCGAAGCAACGCTGTCCGCAGGCAAAAAGGACACGGTTTTCCCCTTCATTTTCAAAAGCGTATATTCGCGGTTGATCGCAATTATCACATTGTTTTTATCGATAATTCTTATTTCGTTATCCTTCGCACTGAAGCGCTTGAGCATAAAGATATTCGCAAGTGTATGGTCAAGCCTTGTTCCCGTAGCACCGTATATATCGATTTTTTTATAACCGCGCAAAAGTGCCACCCTGAGAGCAAATTCGGTATCCGTAAAATCCTTATCGGGCTTAAGGGTGATGCACTCAATGCCCTTCGGCGGCTCAGCCTTAACGGAATCCATATCCCCTACCGCCAGATCAACCGAAATACCGTGCTTTTTCGCTCGGTCATAGCCGCCGTCGGCCGCTATGACGAAATCATCTTCGTTTACATCTATTTTTTCAACCGTACCTGCCGATATTATAATGGCTTTTTCAGACAATGCTTCTTTCATTCTTCCGCATTCCTTCGCATTTTTTCGATTTCATCCGCCGCGGATTTTGCGTTAAATACAGCCGAGCCGGCAACGATGACATTCGCTCCCGCCTCTGTAACAAGTCGAATATTTTCGGAGCTTATTCCGCCGTCAACCTGAATATCTATATTTTTATCTCCGACCGTTTCCTTCACGGTTTTAATTTTCTCACACATTTCACTTATAAATTTCTGCCCTCCGAATCCGGGATTCACGGTCATAACAAGCACCATGTCAAGCTCACCGAGAACATATTTTATTAAAGAAGCCTCCGTCCCGGGGTTTAAGGCAACGCCGGCCTTGCATCCGCAAGCCCTTATCGCCTGAAGCGTTCTGTGCAGATGACGCGTTGCTTCCGCATGCACCGTTATAATATCCGCGCCGACATCACGAAATGCTCCTATATAGCGTTCCGGCTCATCTATCATAAGATGAACATCAAACGTAAGAGGGGTGAGCCTTCTTATGGATTTTATAATCGGAATTCCAAAGGAAATGTTTGGCACAAATTTACCGTCCATAACATCAATATGAACCATATCCGCACCGGCGGCTTCGATTTTTTTAATTTCTTCTCCCAGCTTGGAAAAATCTGCCGCAAGGATTGACGGTGATATTTTTATCATTTATATTTCTCCTTTTGCGAATTTAATATTCTTATATAGCTATCATATCTGCTTTGTGCGATTTTTCCGTCGCTGAGAGCCGATAAAACCGCACAGTCCGGCTCATTTATATGCCTGCAATCCGAAAATCTGCACTCTCCGCATTGCTTCATTTCCGGGAAATAATCCGATACTCGGCCCTCCTCCTCAAGCTCATATGAGCTGAAGCCCGGAGTATCCAATACATATCCTCCGTTCTCCAACGGGATTAATTCCACATGCCTTGTGGTATGCCTTCCCCGCTCCGTTTTTCTGCTGACGCTTCCCGTCGAAAGCAGCTCTCCTCCCGAAATTTTGTTTATCAAGGTGGATTTTCCCACGCCGCTGCAGCCCGCAAACGCCGTAATACCGCCCTTGGTAAGAGAATAAAGCTCATTTATCCCTTCATCGCTTCCGAATCCCGTCACAACCGTTTTATATCCTGCCTCCGAATAAATTTTTCTGTAAGGCTCGGCATTTCCCAAATCGCTCTTTGTGATACATATAACGGTTTCTATCCCTTCCTTTGCGGCGGTTAAGGTAAGCTTGTCCACAAGATAAAGCTCAGGCTTGGGCTTCATCGGTGAAAATGCGATTACCAGCCTGTCAACATTTGCAACATTTGGGCGAATGAGCATGTTTTTCCGCGTGTAAATTTCATCTATGGCATATACATCGTCATTAACGCATACAAGCTCAACCTTATCGCCCACAATAGGCGTCGGCATATCCTTTTGTCTGAATTTTCCTCTTACGGAGCATTCATAATATATTCCGTCTGCCATAACGGTATAAAGTCCGCCTATTCCTTTGGTAATAACTCCGCGCATCACCCGTTTACACTCTTTTCCTGCCAGAATACATCATCAAGGTATATCTCATAGGTCACCTTTCCTTTAACCTTAACATCTATTTTAACTGTATCCCCCGCACTGTGGTTTCTTAAATATACACTTTCTCCGTTATCCTTTTTTATAACCTTAACGTTTACGTTTCCTGTTCCCGACGGCAAGGTGAATGTAAGAGCGGCAGCCTCGCTTGACGCTTTTCCTCCGGATACCGTCAATGTTATTTTGGTGCTCTTTTCCGTTCTCGTTCCGTCCTTCACCGACTGCGAAATAACGGTATCCTTCGGAAGCTCCGATTCCTTTACGGTAATCTCCGTATTGTTGAAGCCTTCATCCGTAAGTGCGCTTTTTGCTTCGTCAACGCTTTTTCCCACAACATACGGAACCTTGGGTAAAAGATTTTCGTCACCCTTACTTTCGTAAAGTGTGATTTCGTCGCCGTAATGCATCACGCTTCCCGGCTCCCTGCTTTGCGAGGAAACAAGCCCTTCCTTATATTTTTCGTTCAAATCGTCATCGTTTTCTTTTTCTACCGTAACGCTGAGGCCTGCTTTTTCGGCTTTATTTTTTGCTTTTTCCGCATCAAGACCCACATAGTTGTCAAGCTCAAACGATTCCACGCCCAGCCCGATTACAACCTCAATTTCCTTTGTTCCCGGAAGCTTCATCCCCTCTTCGGGCTCCTGCTCTATTATTTTGTCCTTGTCTTCGTGCTCACTGTATTTTTCGCGTCTTACAATAATGCTTATTTCTTCATCATATTCCGCCAAGCGTTCATCTGCCTGTTCGATTGTAAGCCCTTTGATATTCGGAGCTTTTATATCCTCTGTTTTCATAAAGAGCAAATGAACAACAAAAAATACCGCCAAAGCCGCAGCCGCCGCCGCTATCCCCACTATTATTCCCTTCTTGGACGCCTTATCCTTTTTTTTCAAAACGGCTTCGGCTTCCTCCGTTATGTCAATTTGCTTGGTTGAATAAAATGCCGCCTCACTGTCTTCATCCGAAAGAACGACCGAAGGGTCGGCAAGCGTGCGCATAATATCCGACTCCATTGCCGCCGCGCTGAAATATCTCTGCGACTGCTCCTTGCGCATCGCTTTTAATATAATATGCTCCACCGCGGCCGGTAAATTTTCAACAAGCGATGAGGGAGCCACAGGCTCCTTTTGAAGGTGCTGCATCGCAACCGCAACAGTGGTATCCGCATCAAAGGGCACCTTCCCCGCTACCATTTCATACATGCAAACACCGAGCGAATAAATATCCGAACGCTCATCCGTGAACCCGCCGCGCGCCTGCTCCGGAGAAAGATAATGCGCCGACCCCAATACCTTTGAGCCGATTGTCATTGTTGCGGCGGAGGCCGCCCTTGCGATTCCGAAATCCATCACCTTTACGGAGCCGTCATTTCCGACCATAATATTATGCGGCTTTATATCACGATGAATGACTTTTCTTTCGTGAGCATGGGAAAGCGCGGAACAAATCTGCATGGAAATTTTAAGCGCCCTGTTCCAGGGAAGCTTTTGATCGCGCGCGATAAGTTCCTTTAACGTTATTCCGTCAACAAACTCCATTACGATATAATGAAGCCCCTCATGTATTCCGACATCGTAAACGCTCACTATATTCGGATGATTAAGTCCTGCGGAGGCCTTTGCCTCAATATCGAATCTTTTTATAAACTCTTCATCCTGCTTAAATTCCGGACGAAGCACCTTGACCGCAACCGTTCTGTTAAGCAGCTTATCATGAGCCTTATATACAATTGCCATACCGCCGGCACCTATTTCGTTTTCTATCAAATATCTGCCGCCGAGAATTATTTCAGACATATCCTTCTGCCCTTCCTTTCAAAAAGATTAATCGCATACGGCGATAATAACGGTAATATTATCCGGTCCTCCGTTTTCATTTGCTTGTTTTATCAGCAATCCCGGCACCTCATCAATATTGGATGCAGAATTAATTACCTCAAGAATCCGTTCTTCCGTTACAACATTTGTAAGTCCGTCCGTACACATTAAAAACATATCACCGGGTTCAACCTCGGCCTCAAAGCAATCGGCCGTTACGTCCTCTCCCACGCCGACCGCACGGGTTATCATGTTCTTCATAGGGTAATTATCGGCCTGCTCACGCGTAATTTCTCCCTTTCTGAAAAGCATCTCCACATATGAGTGGTCAAGGGTAAGCTTCTTCATTTTCCCTTTCCGAAGCAAATATACCCTGCTGTCTCCGACATGACCCACATGTATTTTTTCCCCGTCATATAAGCAGATATCCACAGTTGTGCCCATACCGGAGTATTCACCGCCTGCAGATGAAAAAATGCTTTCGTTGGCAAACGCAACCGCATCGGATATTTCCTCCCGAAAATTATCGGTAACCGTTTTAAGTCGTTCGGAAATCACCTTTACCGCCATACTGCTTGCCACTTCTCCCGCGTTATGCCCTCCCATTCCGTCGGCAATTATGAAAAGCCTTCCGTCGGCATATACACTGTCTTCATTTTTCTCTCGCTTCAAGCCTTTATCGGTTTTATATGCAAAAAGCATACTCACCCCTCCTCTGCTACGGATTTTTTAAGCTGACCGCACGATGCGCTTATATCCGCTCCGAGCTCTCTTCTCACCGTTGCGGCTATGCCGTTTTTTTCAAGCACTCTTAAAAATTCCTGTTTGTTTTTACCCCTCTTAAAGCTTCTGCCCTTTACCGGGTTTACCTCTATAATATTAACATGGCAAAGCCTTCCCTTTAATTTTTTCGCCAATTCCCTTGCCTCATTCAAGCTATCGTTAACTCCGTTTATGAGCGCATATTCGTAAGTAACCCGTCTTTTTGTTGCCGCCGAATATTCATCCGCCAAACCGATAAGCTCATCCACCGATACGGTCCTTGCCACAGGCATTATCTGCCGCCTTATTTCATCATTGGGCGCGTGGAGCGAAATTGCCAGCGTTACGGGCATCGCCTCACTTGTAAATCGTTTTATACCCTCCGCCAAGCCGCAGGTCGATACCGTAATATGTCTTAAGCCTATACCCAATCCGTCCTCACTGTTTATCGCCCTTACCGCTTTAATCAGATTTTCATAATTATCAAACGGTTCTCCGATTCCCATGACAACCACACTGCCGATTCTGACCCCGGAATCCTCGCTTACCGCGCGTATCTGCCCTTCTATTTCGGATGGCAACAGATTTCTTACAAGCCCGTCCATGGTTGATGCGCAAAATTTGCATCCCATACGGCATCCCACCTGGGAGGATATGCATATGCTGAAGCCGTGCTCATAGCTCATTAAAACGGTTTCAACAACATTTCCGTCCGAAAGCTTTATCAAATACTTTACGGTTCCGTCGATTTTCGAAACAAACTTCATACTGACGGTCGGCCATGCTATAACATAGCTTTCTTTTATTCTTTTTCGAAGCTCCAGCGACAAATCCGTCATATTATCCGCGTTTGTTTCTCCGCGCCTTATCCATTTATAAATTTGCTTTGCCTTGTATACCGGAACGTCCAGCTCATTTTTAAGCTCATCAACCGTCATATCAGCCGGATTCATTTTCAATCACTTCCTGCCCAACTTACAAATAAATGCACCGTCTCCGCCGTCTTCTCCGGGCAAATAGGTTTTATACCCTTTTTCCGCCCCATCGAATGCAATGAGATAAAAATCCTTGTTACGGCTCAAAAAATACTCTATAACCTCTTCGTTTTCAGCTTTATCGATACTGCATGTACTGTATACCATTATTCCGCCGCTTTTTAAGCTTTTCGACATATTTTCCATTATACTTTTTTGAACAGCGGAAAAATCCTCCTCCATTCTGTTCCACTTTATATCCGGACGTCTGCGTATTATTCCGAGCCCGGAGCACGGAACATCCAACAAAATTCTGTCCGCGGCAATATCGGGAAGCGCCTTCGCGGCATCATGCAGTCCCGTTTCTATTATATTAATGCCAAGCCTTTTTGATGTATCGGCTATCATTTTCAATTTATGCTCGTATATATCGAAAGCATATATCTTGCCCGAATTTCCCATAAGCTCCGCTATGTAGGTTGTTTTTCCGCCCGGTGCGGCACACGCATCGATTACCGTCATTCCGGACGATAATTCCATGATTTCGGCCGTTTTATTAAACGGCTCCGCCTGAACGGTAAACAGGCCTTCATCAAATCCCGAAAGCGATGAAACGCTTTCTCCCCCGCGTATTCTTATCATATTTCCGTTTACGGCCAAAGCCTTGTCGCCGAGCCTTGCAGCAAGCTCGGTTGCGGTTATTTTTAACGTATTTGCCCTTATGACCGTGTCTGCCGATACATTTCCGGCGGATAAAATCGACTCCGTTTTTTCTCCGAAGCATTCAAAAAATCGTTTTACCATCCATTGGGGATATGAATATTTTACCGAAAGATACTCCGTTCTGTCACCGGGCATGGGGATGCTCTCCCGCTCGGTCAAGGATATTTTCCTGAGCAACGCATTTACAAACCCCGCCGATGATTTATGCCCGTATTTTTTCGCAAGCGTAACACTTTCGTTAACCGCTGCGCTCATCGGAATTTTATCCGTGAATTTAAGCTGATAAACCCCCAGCCTTAATATATTCATTATCCACGGAGATATCTTCTTTATTTTAACCGATGAATAAAGACCGATTATATAATCGATATAACCTCTGTTTCGCACGGTTCCGCGCACCAGCTCGTTCAAAAACGCCGCATCGCGTCCGAAAAAGCCCTCATCTTCACATTTTTTATTTATTAAAATGTTTATATAGGCTTTATGCTTATCCGTTTCGTACAAAATGCATAAAGCGCTCTCTCTCACCTTGTCCATAAGCAAATCCTCAAGCAAAAAATGTGCCGGGTAAAATTTCATGCCCTCTCATATAATCCGCGGCGTCCATTTCCTTTCCGCCTTGTGCCTGAAGCCTTAAAACCTTAACGGCGCCGCTTTTGCACGCTATAATAAGCTCACCCTTTTTCGTCGGGCAAATAACCTCTCCCGGTGCACCGCCCAAGTCAACGACCGAGGTTTTGGTTATCTTTATTTTTTCGCCGTTAAGATAAGAATACGCCGAAGGCCACGGATAAGTCCCTCTGACCAAATTGTGCACCGCCTCGGCATCCTTATTCCATTCTATGAGTCCGGTTTCCGAGGTAAGCTTCTCGGCATAGCTTGAGCCTTCATCATTTTGCCTTTCGCGTGTCGCATTACCGCTTTCTATTTGCTTCAAGGCTTTTATAAGCGCCCTTCCGCCTATTATTTCAAGCTTATCGAAAAGAGCTTGCCCGTCATCGTTCGGAGCAATATCACACTCCTCCTTTAACAGCATATCCCCTGTGTCAAGCCCTTCATCCATATACATAACCGTTATTCCCGTTTTCTTCTTGCCGTCGATAATCGCCCTCTGCACCGGTGCCGCGCCCCTGTATTCCGGAAGAAGCGAGCCGTGAACATTGATACACCCGTATTTCGGATAGTCCAAAACATATTTCGGCAAAAGCTTCCCGTAAGCCACAACAACAATTATATCGGGCTTAAATTCGTTAAGTATGCTTTCGGCTTCTCCGTTTTTCAACGTTTCGGGTTGGTACACGGGAATATTGCGGGAAATCGCGTATTCCTTCACCGGAGGCATTGTAAGAATTTTCTTTCTTCCTCTCGGCTTATCAGGCTGGCACAAAGCGGCAACAACCTCATAGCCCTCATCAACCAGGGCCTTAAGATGCCCTTTTGCAAAGTTCGGGGTTCCCATAAACAAAATTTTCATTTTCAACGCCCTCCGTCATTCCTCGTCGGGCTCCACAAACCGCTCAGCTTTCTGAACAAAGGTGTTGCCGTCCAAATGCTCCGTTTCATGGCAAAGAGCCCTTGCCAGAAGCCCTTCACCCGAATATTTGACTTTGTTTCCCTTGCGGTCGAAGGCCTCCACCGTAACATAATTCGGACGGGTTACAATTCCCCATTTTCCGGGAAAGCTTAAGCAACCCTCCGTTCCGCTTTGTGTTCCCGATTCCTCCACGATAACCGGATTGATAAGCTCAATCAAGCCGTCGCCCACGTCTATAACGCAGGCTCTCTTCAGCACTCCGACCTGCACCGCCGCCAATCCGACGCCGTTCGCCTCATACATTGTGTCTGCCATATCGTCCAGTAAAGTAAAAAGTCTTTCGTCGAATACGGTGATTTCCCTTGATTTTTTATTTAATATATCGTCGGGTGCTTTCCTAATTTCTCTTATTGCCATATAAAATTCCTCCGTTTTATCACGTCATATTAATCGGGTCAAACATAACGGCCATTCGCACGTTTTTATCGTCAAAGCCGCTGCAAAGTCTTCCCAGCAGCTGCCTAAGCTCCGCATCCGCTTTTGCCTTGAACCAGAAGCGCCACCTGTAGCGTCCTTTTATCTTGGAAATAGGTGCGGGAGCGGAAGCATAAAGTTTAATTTCCTTTTTTCCTATAAGCTTTTTGAATTCATTTTCCGTTTTTCGGCACGCATTTTTTGCGGCCTCTTCGTTTTCCGCGGAAAAGCCGACGCTTACTATATCGGAAAACGGCGGATATTCAAACATTTTTCTGTATAAAATTTCGCTTTCGTAAAATTTTTCATAATCCTGATTTTTTGAAAGCTCTATAACCGGACTGTCCGGACTGTAGGTTTGAATAATCGCCCTTCCTCTCACGGCACCTCTTCCGGATCTTCCGCACACCTGAGTTATAAGGTCAAACGTCCGCTCTGCCGCCCTGTAATCGTCAATATTAAGCGACATATCCGCGGCAACAACTCCCACCAAGGATATTCCGGGAAAATCCAAGCCCTTGGAAACCATTTGCGTTCCGAGCAATATATCTATTTTTTCATCGCTGAATTTTTTCAATATTTTTTCGTGGGCATTTTTCCCGGATGCGGTATCCACATCCATCCGAATTACACTGCAATCGGGGAACGTTCTTTTTATCTCTTCCTCAAGCTTTTCCGTTCCCGTTCCGAAAAATTTCACATGCCTTGACCCGCATTTGGGGCATTGCTTGATTATATCGGTTTTATATCCGCAATAATGACAGTTTAAGCTTTCGGTATTTTTATGGTAGGTAAGCGCAATCGAACACGACGGGCAAGCGACAACGTATCCGCAGGCCCTGCACGATATAAAGCTGGAAAATCCGCGTCTGTTCAAAAAAAGCACTGTTTGCTCACCGTTTTTAAGATTTTTTGAAATTTCTTCGCGCAAGGCTCCCGAAAGCATATTCCTGTTTCCGTTTTTTAACTCCTCACGCATATCGGCAACATGAATTTTCGGCAATTCAACATCGTTATAACGCTTTGTCAGCTTTATCAACTTGTATTCGCCGGACAACGCCTTATAATAATCCGTTACAGACGGTGTTGCGGATGCCAAAATCAGTAACGCACCGAACTGAGAGCACCTTTTTTGCGCGATTTCGATGGCATTATAGCGCGGCGACTGCTCCGAGCGATATGTATTCTCATGCTCTTCGTCAACAATTATGATGCCGATATCGGAAAGCGGCGCAAAGACCGCGCTCCTCGCCCCGACAACAACCCGCGCTTCTCCGTTTTTTATACGGCGCCATTCGTCCAACCTTTCCCCGGCGGACAGCATACTGTGAAGTATTGCCACATTATCTCCGAACCGCCCGAGAAATCGGTCTGTCATCTGCGGGGTAAGGGAAATTTCCGGGACAAGCACAATCGCCGATTTTCCCGCATTCAGCACACGCTCTATCGCCTGCATGAAAACCTCTGTTTTTCCGCTTCCGGTAACGCCGTGAAGAAGCACGGTTTCGTTTTTACCGTTGTCCGAAAGTGCGTTTATCACCTCAAGCGCATTCTTTTGCTCATCTGTCGGATTAAGCTTTGTGGTTTTTGATATTGTTTTTCCCTTGAAAGGATTTCTTCTTTTCTCCGAATTATATGCAGCTGCAATTCCTTTTTTTACCAGCTCACGTGCCGCCTCCTCCGAAAAGCCGTGATTTTCGCATTCCGACAAGGCGACATCGCCCCTTGAAAGCTCCGAAAGGGCTTTTTTCTGCGCAAAAGCGCGTGCACTCAGCATAGCCTCCGCTTGCTCATACGGCATTGTAAGCGTAAGATATTTTCTTTCCAATACGCCAACCTTTTTTCGGGGCTCGGCAAAGCTTCCCGGAGGGCATAAAAGCTTGATGCATTCGAAAAACGATGCCAAATACATCTTCTTCATAAAATATGCCAATTCGATTTCGCGTTCGGTTACAATCGGCTCCTCGCCGTTAATACCGATGATACTTTTCAGCTCATATTCTGTTTTCTCATCCGTAAAGCCGATTACGATTCCCGATTTCTTCCCGTGACCGAACGGAACACGTACCTCATGTCCGATCATTATTTTTCCGGCAAGCTCATCGGGTATTTTGTAGAAAAATTCCCGATCCAGCGAAGACACGCCGGAATCTATCATAACCCTTGCCAGAATTTCCAAGCTCATTCCTCCGTTATTATAAGCTTTCAGTCATGCTGTAGCCGATTTTTCCTTCGTAAATTTCTTCAACCGCAATCGTTACGGGCTTTTCCGACACGGTTCTTACAAGCGGCTCCGCCGAATTTTCTTTATCCTCAAGCTCTCTCGCCCTTTTCGCAGTAGCGATTACAATACTGTAACGGCTGTCAAATTTTTTCATAAGTTCGTCTACCGACGGATATATCATCATAATAATCTTCCCTTTCTGTTTTCAATCTTTTTTCAGCTTTTCCACCAAATCCCAATTGTTTTTAACTTTCATGCTTTCCGCCTTTATTATTTCATTCAAGCGCATGGTACATTCTTCAATGTCATCATTAACTATTATGTAATCGTAGTCCTTGATAAACTCATATTCCTCCTTCGCGCGGCGAATCCTCTTGTCAAGCGCCGCAAGTGCGGTTGCATTTCCTTCGTCGCGCTTCATAATTCTGCGCTTAAGCTCCTCGTTTTCCGGCGGAGCAACGAAAACAAGCACCGCATCGGGATATCTTTTCTTTGCGGCAAAAGCACCGTTTACCTCTATTTCGAGAATGCTACTTTTCCCTTCCTCCATGGCCGCGATAAGCGGAGCCTTGGGAGTGCCGTAATAATTATCCACGTAGCGTTCCCATTCTATGAAATAGTCTTCCTCTATTCTTTTTTCGAATTCCTCTTTTGAAATGTAATAATAGCTTTCGCCTTCAACCTCTCCCGCTCTCGGAGCCCTGGTAGTGCACGAAACCGAAAGGAAAATATCTTCTTTTCTTTCAAGAATTTTCTTCACCACGGTTCCCTTTCCGACCCCGGACGGCCCCGATACTATAAAAATACTCCCCTTAGCCATCTGTTCCTATTTCCTCCCCGTTGTCAAATCTGTGAGCTATTGTATCCGGTTGTACGGACGAGGTGATAACATGGTCACTGTCCGTCACGATAACCGCCCTTGTCCTTCTTCCGTAGGTCGCATCGATAAGCTTTCCGCCCTCTCTCGCTTCCGCAACCAGCCTTTTCACCGGTGCCGATTCGGGCGATATAACGGCAACCACGTGCGCCGCATTCACAATATTTCCGAATCCGATATTTATTATTCTCATAAAAATCCTCACTCAATATTTTGTATCTGCTCACGCATCTTTTCAATCTCGGTTTTCATTTCCACAACCATTTTTGTCGTTTCCACATCATTTGATTTCGAACCCGTTGTGTTCACCTCACGGTTGATTTCCTGAATAAGGAAATCAAGCTTTCTTCCCCCGGGAATATTGCCGTTTATAATGGTTGAAAGCTCCTCAACATGACTTTTCAAGCGGACCGTTTCTTCATCAACATTCACCCTGTCGGTGAAAACGGCAACCTCATTCAAAAGCCGCGCCTCGTCAACGGGAACGCTTTTCAAAATTTCCTCCATTGAGTTTCTTAAGCGTTCGGAATACGATTTCACGATTTCCGGTGCACGAAGCCTTATTTTATCGACATATTCGGATATTACATTGCCTTTTTCAAGCAAATCCGCTCCCAAGCGCGCCCCTTCCTCGCTTCGCATCTTATCGTAAAGCGCCAAAGCCTTGTTAAACACGCCGAGAACATCCTCCTTCAGCGCTTCTTCGTCATAGGTCGGCTTATCCACCTTGAACATATCCGGAAAGGCCGCGATATCGGTTATTTTTGCATCGTTTTCAATGTCAAGCTCCTTCGAAAGCCTTATAAGCTCATCACGGTATGCTTTTGCAAGCTCGGTGTTTGCGCTGACCGTAACACTGTCCTCGTTATAATCGACCACGGAAATATAAATATCCACCTTGCCGCGTTTAATCAATCCGGATGCCGACTGCCTTACCGCATCCTCCAAAAAGCCGAGCTGGCGCGGAAGTCTTAAGTTAAAGTCTGAATATCTGTGATTTACCGATTTTATTTCCGCACTTATCTTTCGGCCGTTGACCGTGTCCTCAAAATGGCCGTAGCCTGTCATGCTTTTTATCATTTTTTCTCACCTTGCCGTTTCTTCTTAAAACTCCTAAAGAGGCGAAAAGCTCCGCCTCTTTAGGAATTCCGTTATTCTTCGTCCTCGCTGTCCGATTTAATCTCAACAAGCTTGATTCCTTTTATTTTTGACTCCGACCTCGATATTTCGGCCGAATCCTTCATTTCGTTTATCGCAACCTCATATGCGGCCTTCTGCATATCGGATTTAACCGTGGCTTTTACGGAATCCTCATCGTTATCAAAATATGCTTCATCCAAAGCGTATCTTTTAATTATGTGATATCCGGAATAGCTTCCGTCAACAAGCACGGGCTCCTCCGTGTATTCTCCGACAGTAAGAGCTCTTGACGCGTTTTCAAACGCGGGATTTCCGAAGGTTCCCTCCGTGAAAACGTATCCCTCATTTCCGCCGTTTATGTTACCGTCGGAATCAACATCGCTTGAATATTCGTTCATAAGCACTTCAAAATCAGCTCCGCCGTTAAGCTCCTCGATAACGGATAAGGCTTTTGCTTCGGCATCCGAAAGCTCCTCGATTCCGTCATCGCCGACCTTTATGAGGATGTGCTTAACCCTCATATAATTATCGGTATAATATTCCTTAACCTCCTCATCGGTGACTTCTTCGTCGCCCAAGAGAGCCTCCGAAAGCTTGGATGCAAGCAGCATGCTCTTCCACATCGACATAAGCTCACTCTCCGTCATCTTCACGGATTCAAGTGCTTCCGAAAGCTTGGCCTGCGAGCCGAATGCCTGAATGAACGAATTCTTGGAATCGGTAATCGACGAAGTCTCCTCATCGGTAAGCTCAATTCCGAGCTCCGCCGCCTTTTGTGCGGCAAGCTTCAACTCAACCGCCTTTTCAAACACAAAGCTCTTAAGCTTGTCCTCAACGGTTTCTCCGTCCATCTCTTTTTCCCAAAGCGAGCTTTCGCCCTCCGCCTTGCCCGCCTCGGAAACAAACTCGGCCAAATCGCTGTACATATAAGAACGAGTGTAGCCGTCATACATCAAAACGGTTGTAAGCAAATCATCGTAATCCATAGCGCCGAAATAAAGCTGCGAGAAGGAAAGAAGATATTTATACTGGCTTAAAGCAATCCTCTCTCCGTTAACCTCACCGGCCTTTGCAACGTTTACGACCGTGCATCCGGTTACCATCGAAAGCACAAGTGCAATACACAATGTAATTTTAATCAATTTTTTCATCTTAAACATCCTCCGTAATTTATTGTCACTAAGTAATATACTATATTATTCAAAAGATTTCAAGCTTTGTAATACTTTTTTAACAAACTCTATCATTTCGGAATTATTTTTTTCGCCGCATCTGATGTAAATTGCGCTTCTGCCTGTGGCGGAAAACATTACTCTTCCCTTAAATGCCGCGTTGAGCGAGGCTATAACCTTCGGAATATCCTTCATATCCGCAGACGGATATATAACAAGCCTTTCGTTCCTTTCGGTTATTTCTTCGATATCGTTATCCCGAGCAAAGGCCCTTATCAAAGCCACATCAATAAGCCTGTAAACCGCGGGCGGAATATCTCCGAACCTATCCTCCAATTCTTCCGAAACCGCATAACCGTCCGCCTGATTTTCTATCCCGGCTATTTTCTTATAGGCCTGAATTCTCAGAGTTGCGTTTTCGATGTAGCTTTCGGGGATATACGCATTAACCTCCAAATCTATCAAGCATTCCTTCTTTTCCTTAACCTCTTCTCCCTTGGCCTCCGACACCGCGTCACGCAAAAGAGAGCAGTAAACCTCATATCCCACGCTTGACATAAAGCCCGATTGCTCGGGTCCGAGAATATTTCCCGCTCCGCGAAGCTCCAAATCCCTTGCGGCAATTTTAAAGCCGGAGCCGAACTCCGTAAATTCTTTTATTGCTTTAAGCCTCTTTTCCGCTATTTCCGAAAGAACCTTATCGCGCCTGTAGGTTAAATAAGCATATGCCAAACGACTTGAGCGTCCCACTCTTCCCCTGAGCTGATAAAGCTGAGCAAGCCCCATTTTGTCGGCATCCTCTATTATTATGGTGTTCACGTTCGGAATATCCAGTCCCGTTTCGATGATGGTGGTGCATACAAGTATATCTATTTTGCCGTCAACCATATCCATCATAATATTTTCAAGCTCCGCCTCATTCATTTGTCCGTGCCCCACGGCGACCTTGAAATCCGGGAACATTTGCGAAAGCTCCTCCGCTTTTTTGTAAATACCGGATACTCTGTTAAAAAGATAATATACCTGTCCGTCCCTGGCAAGCTCACGCTTCACCGCTTCGGCTATAACCTCCTTATTATATTCCATCGCAAATGTCTGCACGGGAAGTCTGTCCTCCGGCGGCTCCGACAAAACGCTCATATCTCTTATCCCGATCATCGCCATGTTAAGGCTCCGCGGTATGGGTGTGGCGGAAAGGCTCAAAACATCAACATTGCTTTTCAGCGCCTTGATGGCTTCCTTGTGGGCTACGCCGAAGCGCTGCTCCTCATCGATAATAAGCAGTCCGAGGTTCTTAAATCCCACGTTTTTTTGCAACATTTTATGTGTTCCTATAAGAATATCCGTTTCGCCCGTTTTCGTTCTTCTTATAATATCCTCAGACGCTTTTTTACTCTTAAATCTGCTGAGGCACTCTATTGTTACGGGATAATTTTTCATTCGTTGGGTAAATGCCGCATACTGCTGCGCCGCAAGCACCGTTGTCGGAACAAGATAAGCAACCTGAAGACCGTCAAAAACGCATTTAAATGCTCCACGCATCGCCACCTCGGTTTTTCCGAAGCCGACATCGCCCAGTAACAATCTGTCCATCGGGCGGGGTGATTCCATATCCCTTTTGATTTCCTCCGCGCTTTTTAACTGGTCATCCGTTTCATCATATATAAACTCAGCCTCAAACTCACGCTGCCACTCGGTATCGGCGGAAAACATATGCCCCTTGGCCATGCTTCGTTCCGCATATAATTTTACGAGCTTTTCCGCCAGCTCGGCAACATTTTTCTTTACGCTTGCTTTTGTTTTCTTCCATTCGGCACCGCCGAGCTTATTGAGCTTAACATTTATTTCGCTTTGATATTCGGCGCCGCTTTTGTATTTATGAAGCATATCAAGCTGGCCGACCGGAACATAAAGCACATCATCGCCGCGATAGCAAATTTTCAAATAATCCTTTATGTTTCCGCCCGTATTGATTCTTTGCATGCCCGCGAATTTCCCTATTCCGTGCGTTTCGTGAACAACATAATCTCCTATCGCAAGCTCATCGGAATTTAATATTTCCTCGCCCTTGACTCTTCTTTTTCGTTTTTTCCGAAATAACGAGGGCGCTTCTCTGTCGCTTATTACCACGGTTTTTATGAGTGGGTATTCAAAACCCGAGGAAAAGCTTCCCCCGATAAGCAGGGCAGTTCCCCTCTCCGGCATTTCGGATTCGTTCGTCGTTACGGTTATGCCCTTGTCGGTTAAAATCGAAATAAGGTTTTTTATTCTTTCGTCAGTTCCCGCGGCAACAATTATTTTATATTTTTCGGCCTTGTAATACATAAGCTCTTCAACCATAAGCTCTGTATTTTTGTTGTAAGGACTGACGGACTTTACCGTTAAGCTTGCACTTTCCTCGGGCGTAAAATCCGGTGTGCTTACGGAAAGCGCGGATACGCTTACGGTTTGCATTTTTAAAACCTCGGACATAATCTCATGATAATCGTTTATATATTTTTCCTTGACCGATTCAATGTTTCCGTTTTCGATGAGCGTTGCGACACGCTCTTTTATATCTTGAGAAAACGCCCTTGCCTCCTCCGAAACCTTCAGCGGTTCATCGATTACCGCAACGGAGTCGGAATCTATATAGCTTAAAAGCGAGCCCGTTTCATCCGTTTCCGCCGCCGGAATTATTTCTGCCTCCGTGAGCTTATCAACGGATTTTTGAGTTTCCGGATCATAGCTTCTCACCGAATCGATTTCGTCATCGAAAAACTCTATTCTGACAGGCAGAGCGGAATCCGGTGAAAAAATATCCATTATTCCTCCGCGTATACTGTAGCAGCCCTTGCTTTCCGCCAGCTCACACCTTTTATAGCCAATCGAAGTAAGCTTATCCGAAAGCTCGGTAAGCTCAAACCGATCGCCGACACGGAAGCAAAGCCTCCCCATATCGAATTTTTCCTTCGGTGTTATAAGCTGCAAAAGCGCACCAACGGAAGCAATTACAATTTCCGCATCCCCCACCGATGCCACCAACGAAAGCTTTTCGTAAAGCGTATCTCTGCCAAGCGCATCGACCTTACGAAAATTAAGCTCCTTTTCACTTATCATCACGGTGCCCTTCTCCATAACAAGCATATCGGAATAAAGCTTCTTTGCGCTTATTTCATTGGGAGCAACAATGAAAAGCTTTTTCTTCATATCGCATTTCAGACTGTAAAGCAAATGTGCTTTTTCGGCATCGGATATTCCGCAAACATGAAGCGGGCTGACACCGTTTAAGGCAGCAGCCCTGATTTTTTTGTATTCCTCCGATTCAACAAGAATTTGATTTAAAATTGACATTTATTCACCCGAATTAAATCTGTTAAATTTGTTCATTGCCTCTGAAATATTGCCCTTTATTATAAGCGAAGCAATTGCGGGAATGTTCTTGACCGCATCGATCATCAGCTTAATTTCCTCGGGTGAAAATTTACCGAGAACATGGTTTGCCATATCACCCCTTGCCGCACCTATTCCGAACCGAACACGCGGAAAAGCATCGCTTCCCAAATGATATATTATGGATTTCATTCCGTTATGCCCGCCGGCGGAGCCGCCGGGTCTTATTCTTATTCTGCCCGTATCAAGCGCCGCCTCGTCATAAATTATCAAAATGTTTTCAACCGGAATTTTATAAAAATCCGCAATTTCGCGTATACTTTCGCCGCTATTGTTCATAAAGGTTTGCGGCTCAGCCAATATCACGCGCTCTCCGTCGATTTTACCTTCGCCGATTATTGCCTTATGCTTAATTTTTTTAAGCGGTATATCGTAATACGACGACAACACCGTCACCGCTTCAAAGCCGACGTTGTGCCTTGTATCCACGTATTCTCTCCCCGGATTACCGAGCCCTGCAATTAAAAACATGCTTATTTCTTCGCCTTTCTTCTGTCGTTCCACTGTTCCTTATTTACCTGTCTTGCCCGCGCTATCGCCAATGTGCCGTTCGGCACATCGTCGGTTATTGTGGAGCCTGCCGCGGTATATGCACCGTCCGCAAGCGTTACCGGTGCCACAAGATTTGAGTTGCAGCCGACAAAGACATCGTTTCCGATGGTCGTTCTGTATTTTTTCGCACCGTCATAATTTACGGTTACCGTTCCGCATCCGAAGTTCACGCGCTCTCCGACATCACTGTCCCCGACATAGGTTAAATGCGACACCTTCGTGCCGTTCCCGATAACGGAATTTTTAAGCTCCACAAAATCGCCGATACGACAATTATCCCCGACAACCGTTGACGGTCTTAAATAGGCAAACGGGCC
>CAZRUB010000004.1:0-22138 GCA_964603185.1 uncultured Ruminococcus sp. | reverse complement strand
TCTTCGATGAAATCATTATACCACCTTTTCTCCTTTATTTCAATATTTTTCTTCAAAAAAAGCCGACAGCCGTTGACAAATTACCCATTTTTAATTATACTGAAAATAAAATAAAGTCAAAGAGGAGTTAATGCAATGAATTATTTTCAACCGGAAATAGAAACAATGCCCGTGGAAGAAATAAAGAAAATGCAGGATGAAAAAATCGTGCGCCAGGTAAAGCATGTTTACGACAATGTGCCTTACTACCGCGAGCAGATGGACAAGCTCGGCATAAAGCCCTCCGATATTCACGGAACCGCCGATATCGGAAAGCTTCCCTTCACATCGAAGTCGGATTTGCGGGATACCTATCCCTACGGCTTTCTTGCGGTTCCCTTATCCGATTGCGTGCGCATACATTCTACCTCCGGAACAACCGGAAAGAGAGTAATCGCTTACTACACTCAGCACGATATCGACCTTTGGGATGACTGCTGCGCGAGGGCAATCGTTGCCGCGGGCGGCTCCCGTGAGGATGTTTGCCAGATTGCTTACGGCTTCGGCCTTTTCACCGGCGGCTCGGGTTTAAACGGCGGCTCGCACAAGGTCGGTGCGCTCACCGTTCCCATGTCGTCCGGCAATACCGACCGTCAGATTCAGTTTATGATGGATCTTAAATCAACCATTCTTTGCTGCACTCCTTCATATGCCGCCTATATCGGAGAGGCCTTAAAGGAGCACGGCTATAAGCCGGAGGACAACAGCTTAAAGGCGGGCATATTCGGGGCGGAGCCGTGGACGGAGGAAATGCGCCGCGACATTGAGGCCTCCCTCGGCATCAAGGCCTATGACATTTACGGCCTTACCGAAACAAGCGGCCCCGGCGTTGCCTTCGAATGCTCGGCTCAGACGGGTATGCACATAAACGAGGACCATTTCTACGCGGAAATAATCGACCCCGAAACCGGTGAGGTTCTGCCAGAGGGCTCACGCGGGGAGCTTGTTTTCACCAGCCTCGATAAAGAAGCCTTCCCGCTTTTGAGATACCGCACAAGAGATATATGCGTGCTGACAAGAGAAAAATGCCCCTGCGGAAGAACGCACATCAAAATGTGCAAGCCCTTGGGCAGGAGCGACGATATGCTTATTATCCGCGGCGTAAACGTGTTCCCCTCTCAGATAGAAACCGTTCTTCTCAACGAAGGCTATTCCCCCAACTATCAAATAATCGTTGACCGCGAAAGCAACAACGATACCTTTGACGTTAATGTGGAGCTTTCTCCCGATAACTTCGACGATACCGTAAGGGGTATAACCCAAAAGGAGCATAAGCTTGAAGCCGCTGTGCGCGATATGCTGGGGATAAGCCCCAAGATTCATCTTGTCGACCCGAAATCCATAACCCGAAGCGAGGGCAAGGCCGTGAGAGTTATAGATAAGCGCAAGCTTCACTGACAGAAGCTAAAAGAAAGGAGATAAATTTATGAAACAACTTTCGGTATTTATTGAAAATTCCAAGGGCTCACTTTCGCGTATTACGGAGCTTTTCGGCACCTCCGGGATAGATATAAGGGCAATGACTCTTGCGGACACCGCCGAATACGGCATTTTGAGAATGATAGTAAGCGACTCTCAAGGGGCGCTGGAGGCCTTGAAGGCAAACGGCATCATCGCCTCAATCACAAACGTTACCGTTGTGGAAATCAAAAACGAGGTCGGCGGTCTGGGTGCGATTTTATCGCTTCTGGATTCCGAAAACGTCAACATCGAATACATGTATGCCTTTAAGGCAATGACAAAATCCGGTGCCTTTGCGGTTTTCCGTTTTGAGGACGGCGACAAGGCAAGAAGCGTGCTTTCGGCACATTCGATCGCTCACTACTCCGAGGAGGATTTTAATTAAGCCTTTCATTGACAAAAGGGTGCGTTTTGGCGCACCCTTTTGTTTTTTACCTTCGTATCAGGCCGTATTTTATTTTCACTCTTTCAAGCTTTTCTGTCATCGGCTCCGCCAAAAACCAAAGGAAGAATGCAGTCGAAAACGCGTGTATCAAATCCAGCGGCAGTCCCGCCGCATAGTATGAGGCTATCATCGGCCACGTAATATCCCGACGCGACATAATCAATGCCGCGGGATTCATGATTCCGCCGTAAATAACCAGCGTTGCGAGAAAGCCGAAAACCGACAGTGTGATTCTCGTTTTTTTAATTCTTCCGCCGTAAAAAAGCAAGCCGGAAGCAAAGCCTATCAATCCCAAGGCGAACATCTGCCACGGCGTCCACGGCCCCTGCCCGAACAAAAAGTTCGAAACCAGCGCGGCGACGGCACCCACCAAAAAGCCCGTTTCGCCGCCGAAGCAAAGCCCCGCCGTTATAACAATCGCGGCCGTCGGCTTGAACTGGGGAAGCATGAAAAACGCGGCGCGCCCGGCAACCGCAATTGCCGAAAGAACGCTGATAATCACTATTTCTCTCGCTTGGGGGCGGCGCCCCTCAAACACCATAAAAAACGGAAGCATCGTTTCCGCAATTATCAAAAGGCTTGTCAGGTAATACCTTTCGTCGCCCCAATAACGAATTCCCACATAAAGCGTAAGCGGAATCAACAAAACAATCATCAGTGCCGCTGCCGCCGTTCTTTTTCCCGTTTTCCCCTCGGTTATCTTTATTGGAGCCGAGGCACGCCCTATTTCACGCTGCGGAAAAAAAAGCACAGCCGCCGCGGTCAAAAAGAATATCGCCGTAAAAAGCGCCGCTCCCGCCCCCGCTCGGCTTTTATTTATTCCGAAAAAATCAAATCCGAATTTATAAAAAAGCCCGCTCAAAAGAAAAAGCAAAAAGGAAATTATTCCGAGCGCCCGCCTTCCCGAGCTTATTTTTTCCCTTTTTTCCTCATTATTCTTCCGTTCCGTCGGCTTTGGCAACCCCATAATATTGCCGCACTTCTCCTGCGACCTCTTTTTTTCCGCCGTGCCGCCCAATGCCGAAATAACCTCGTCCGCCAAAACCGCACCGGGAACAATTCCCCTTGCCATGCGGCACGCCGCCGTGGTATAAAAGCTTTTATCGGAGAAAAAGCTTTTCGGCGGAGCGCAGGATACCGTTTTCCCGTCAAAGAACATTGCGCATCGGTCGGCATGCTCTGCCGCAAACTCAATATCGTGCGTTACCGTAATTACCGTAACGCCGCTTTCCGTGACCGAATGCAGTATCTCGGCAAGTCGCGCCTTAAGGTGTGCGTCCATTCCCTTTGTGGGCTCGTCCATAACAAGGATTCTCGGCCGCTTCATCATCACCTTGGCAATTGCCGCGCGCTGCTTTTCTCCCCCGGATAAATCGTAAGGGTGGCTTTCCTCCAGCCCGTAAAGCCCGAAAAGCCTCACGGCCTCCTCAACCCTTTGCTCTTTTTCGTCGTCGCTCAAATTCATATTGCACAAGGCTTCCTTCAAATCCTCGCGAACGGTTTTTTTAATGAAAAGCGTTTCCGGATTTTGCGGCAGAACCGCAAGCACCCTTTCGTAGAGCCCCTTTATTTTTTCGGGGCGCTCACCCTCTATTTTGATTTCGCCGCTGTAGGGCTTTTTTATTCCCGAAATAAGTGAGAGAGCGGTTGATTTCCCGGCGCCGTTTCCGCCCACTATAACAAAATGCTCCCCCTCATATACGGTCAAGCTCATTCCTCTTACAACGTCATCGCCGTCTTTTTCATAGCGAAAGTATACGTCCCTTGCCTCCACCGCCGCGGGGCAACCCGTGTCATTCTTCACTTCGTGGACGATTTTTGAGGTGTCCGCTCCCTTTTTTTCGACATATTCCGAAAGCCAAGCTCTTCCGTCCCTCACCGTTAAGGGGGAAGCCTCCTCCTTGTCCGAAATGAGGGCACTGTGAATTTTCATCGGAGTGGGAAGCGCAAGACTCATATCATTGTTTTTTAAGAGGCTCCCCATTTTTTCGGGTCTGTCCGACGCTGTAATCATACCGTCTTCCATAACAATAACCCTGTCGGAAATCGCAAAAACCGCCTCCGTCCTGTGCTCCGATAAAATTATCGTTGTTCCCGTTTCACGGTTTATTTTTTCCAGAGTTTTTATAAATTCCTCCGCCGCGATGGGGTCAAGCTGACTTGTCGGCTCGTCCAAAATCAAAACGGACGGCTGCATAACCATAACCGAGGCAAGATTCAAAAGCTGCTTCTGACCGCCCGATAAGGCCGAGGTGCTTTCATGAAACATATCCCGAATGCCGAAGAACGAGGCCGTTTCCGCCACCCGCGCCCTTATTTCGTCCGTGGGGACGCCCAGGCTCTCAAGTCCGAAGGCAAGCTCATGCCACACCTTATCCGTTACCGTTTGGTTTTCGGGATTCTGCATCACAAAGCCGATACTCTCGCTTTCCTCCCTCGCGCTCAGCTCGGAAAGCTCCCTCCCCATAAAAAGAATGCTTCCCCGCCTTTTACCGTAGGGTGAAATCGAAGGCTTAAGCATTCTCAAAAGCGTTGTTTTTCCGCAGCCCGATTTTCCGATTACTGTAACAAGCTCTCCCTTATTCACCGTGATATTTATATTTTTAAGCGCGTCGCCCTCCCGTTCGGGATATCCGAAGCTTAAATTTTCGATCTTAACGCATTCCATTTTCGTTCCTCCCAAGCCGCATTGACCGCGGGATAAATACAAAGCAGAAAATAGCAAAAAAGCACGCTTACGGTATATGCCGAAGCGTCCGCCGTCATCGACGGATAGTAGCTTGCCGCCGCCGCGCCCATGAAATATCCCACCGTTATATAAAGCCCTGCCGCCGAGAAAAAGCAAAGCGCCGCCGCATCGCTTTTCCCTATCCTGTACAATGAATATGCCGTTCTTCCGCGAAGGCCGTAGCCGCGCGCCTTCATACTGTCGGCGGTATCAACCGCATTTTCAAGCGCCCATGTTATCATGGCCGAAAGAATTTTAAGCCCGCTTTTCGCGCGGCTTATTATATTCCCGCTTTTCACATCGCACCCCATAAGGCGCTGCGCCTCCGCCACCTTTTTCGCCTGTGCGTAAAACCGCGGCACAAAGCGAAGGGTCATGGAAAAAATCAGCGAAAGCGAGGGGGACGCCTTCCCGAAAAGGCAGATAAGCTTATCGCTCGTCATAACAGCGTTAAAAATTTGAAACCATACCGTTATGCTTCCGATTACCGCCGCCGAGGCGAAGCCGTAAGCAACGGCCTCCGCCGTCAGGGGATTTCCGCTCGGAAAATAGGCTATTACAGTAATGCCCTTATGGCTGAACAAGGGGTTTGTCGCCGCGGCGAAAAAAAGCATGGGAAGCATAATGAAAAACGTCCTCGCCGCCGCATTTTTCCCTTTGATTGCAGCAAGGCTCAAAAACGCGCACACGAACGATATAACAAGGCATAAGGGGTGCATCAAAAGCATGGAAAAGCCGATTACCAGCACAAAATACAAAAAATTCACAGCCGGGTGAAGCCTCTTAAAATCATTCATACAATCATCTTTTCATCAGTTTTCGGAATATTCGTTGCCGACGTCCTTGCCCAAATCGCAGGTATATACCCATTCGACCCTGTCGCCGTTTTTCAATGTATATCCGGAGCAGCCGTAGTTCGGGAAAACACCGTTCACCTTATACATCCAGCCCGAAAGGGGCCCCAGGTCAAACTCATAAAGATTTGCTATTCCCTCGATATATGCGCTCTCGTACATCGGCGTGTTTTTAAATTCCATATGTATTTTACACCTTTTTGCTTCGCGGGTCAATAGGTCAAACACATTTTCCCCTTCGGTTATTTCAACCTCCGTTTCGGGATATATCACGCCGTCGGTCGGCAGGACGGCGCGAAGTGACTCGGGAAGCGAAGCGCTTTCCACCGCAGTTTTACAGCTTATAAAAAGCGTGCATGTCGGCTTTTTTTCTTCCTCTGTTTCTTCCGCGGGCGCATCGGGCGCCGCCTCCGCCGTTTCCGCTTTTTCCTCCCCCTCAGGCAGGGACTCGTCCTCCACCGCGCTTTTTTCATCGTTATCTTCTTCCGTAAAAGGCGGTGCGCCCTCCTCTTTTTTTTCTTCTTCCTTAAAGGCTTCATTGTTGAAGGCTTCCTCGATGCTTTCTTTTTCATTGAGGCCTTCCTTTGGCGTCACGCTGAAAAACACGGTTATTGCGACCGCAAGGGTCAAAAGCAATGCCGCAAATGAAATAATTTTAGTTTTCTTCATTATTTTTTTCTCCCACCGAATTCAAAAAAGCGTAAAGCATACCTGCGGTTTCGGCGCGCGTCAGTGCTTTTTTCGCATTCAAAAGCTCTTTCCCGCCGTCTATTATTTTTTCCCTCACGCAATAGGCAAGCGCCGAGGTCGCCCAAGCGGACGCCTCCGAATTGTCGGGATATGCCGAAAGGAGCTTTTTTTCCTCCTCGTCGGACAAATAAACCGACCTTCTCGAAAATTGCGCCGCGCGCATTATCATCACCGCCGCCTCCTCACGCGTTACATTGCCGTTCGGATTAAACTCATTCTCGGATATTCCCGTCACAAGGCCCGAGGCAACCGCCGTCATGACATAGGGATAAAACCAGTCCTCGGGCGTAACATCAAGAAAGAGCGCCTCCGCCTCCTTTGAAAGCGAAAGGGCACAGACAAGCATTTTCGTAAATTCCGCCCTTGTCACCGTGCCCTGCGGGTTAAACCTGCCTTCCCCCTGCCCTGCTATCACACCCGAGGAGGCAAGGCTTATGATTGCTTCCTTTTCCGAAGCATCGGAAATATCCGAAAAACCGCCTTCCCTCGGGGAGGCCTTCATTTTGTAAAGTCCGCTTTTCCCTTCCGTGAACCGCATATATGAAACAAGCGCATAAAAGCACTGCTCCGTCGCCATGGCGTTCGGCTCTGCGCCCGGTAAATGCGAAAACCTGCCCTCGGAGCAAAAGCTCATCATAGCGGAAAGCACCGTGTTGCCGTTTTTCACAAAGCGCGCATCGTCAATGCCTATCCCCAGCTCGGACAAGGCGGTTAAAACCTGTGCCGCGCTTTCGGCGTTTTTCACTCCGACGCTTTCAAAGCCGCCGTCTTCATTTTGCATGGCGGAAAGGCAAAGCAGGGCTTTTCGGATTGCCGCCTCAACCCTTTCGTCATCCCTGTAAGCGGAAAGCGCGCAAAGCGCCATTGCGGTGATATCCGCCTCCGACCTCTCTCCGGATATGCGCCAGCCGCCGTCCGAGGCCGCATTTTCCAAAATGTAATTAACGTAAAGCTCCCTTGAGGCCTGCACCATTGCCTCGGCATTGCTCGGGATTTCATAATTTCCCGAATCCAGCGCGATAAGCGCCCAAACGGCGCCGTTTATTCCCTGCCAAACCGTTTTTTCAAAATCGGCAAGGGGCAGTAAAAGGTTGTAGCCGCCGACGTTTTCGGGATTTTTGCCGATTGCGGTAAGCGCGAGGATAACACGTGAATACTCCGTATATTTTCTTTTGTGAAGCACGCCGCCCAAGTCTGAAACATATTGCTCCGCACGGGCGTAATAGCCGTCAAAATACTCCTCGGGGATATCGAGTCCGCTTCTCGCAAGCCCCAAAACGGCCCATTCTCCGCCGATATAGCCGACGGACGGGCTCGCCACATCCTTGTATACGGCAAGCCCGACCTCCTCAACGGCGCTTGCCGCGCCGAAGGGCGCGGCAAAGGCCGATGTGAAAGAAAATAACAGTGTGAATATTAATAATAAAGCCGTGATTTTTTTCATGATGAAGCTCCTTAAAGGGCGTTTACAAACCGCATCAGGATTTCGGCAACCTCCGCGCGCGTGGCATTCGCGGCGGGCTTAAGGCAACCCTCGTCCGTTCCCTTTAAAAGCCCCTCGGCCACTGCCCAGCTCATTGCAAGCTCCGCCCAGGCGGAAACCTCGCCGTTGTCCGAAAAGGCCGAAATCGATGCTCTGTTTTCGGTGCTTTTGCCGTTTAACGCGGCATATCTGAACAAAATTACCGCCAGCTGCTCACGGGTGATAAATTCGTTCGGGGCAAATTTGCTTTCGCCCATGCCCTTCACAATTCCGCTTTCCGATGCCCAGGTAACAGCGTCAAAATACCACGCGTCGGTTAAAACATCGTTAAACTCGCTTCCTCCCCGTGCTTTCTTTTCCTCGGAAAGCCTGTGCAAAACGGTTGCCAGCATTGCGCGCGTCATAAATTCGTCGGGTGCAAAGCTCTCGTCCGAAACGCCCTTGAAAAGCTTTTTCTCCGTTGCGAAGACTACCGCATTAAAATACCATGCGTCCTTTTCAACGTCCTTGAAAATAACGGTGCCCCCGCTTTTTGCTTCGTCGGTTTTTTCTTCTTTTTCCTCTTTGCTCTCCGTTGCTTCGTCCTTACTCGACGCGGAGCCGTTATGCGAATTAACCTTGTCCCAGCCGTTTTCATAGCCCGTTTCCTCGGTATAATCATCCGTATAGAACCATTTTATAACGTCACCGTTCGAAAGGATTTTTTCGCTGTAGGCTTCGTCGCCCAGAAGCCCGTTGCAGCGGAACATCCAACCGGAATTTCTTCCGTTGTCGAATTCCGCAAGGGAATTAATCTCCGAAATGTAAATCCCGTCGGATACATAGCTTATCCCCGCGTTGTTTAACATCATCTCCGTAAGATATTTAACGGTGGAGCCCTTGGGCACCGTCACGGTTTTTTGCGCTATCCACGTTTTTTCCGTGTGCTTTTTCCCGTTTTCGTAATGGATAATATCACCCGTCAGCGAAAACTTAACCGTTATGCCGTTGCTTGTGTCCGATGAAGAGCCGAAGGTTTTTCTCGTTACCGTAACGGTATATTCCTCCGTGTTTTCTCCGTTTTCGCTTGTAACCTTTATTTTGAATGTGTTTTCGCCCTTTTTAATTTTAATAAGCTCACTCGCTTTGCCGTTTTTAAGGACCGTATCCTCACCCTCGGTTCCCTCGCTCCTTAACACGGTCGTTGCCTTTTTCCAACCCATCACGGGCGTGAACCTGATTGCGGAAACGCCGCTTTCAACCGTGAAGCTTATTTCGTTCTCCTCATTCGGTTCGATTTTCTCGTCGCCCGGGGTTAAAGTCAGCGATAAAAGCTTGGCATTGTCCTCGTTCTTGGGAATATTCGAAAGGTTTATTATGTATATTAAGGGCTCCTTCTCGCCCTCCTGAACGATGATTCTTACCTTTTCGACGGCTGCAAACGGTGCGCTCTCAACGCCCGATGCCGTTCTTTTGTTTGAAATGTAAATATTCGCTTTATCGTTGGACGACACCGCCTTGATTTTCAAGAGTGCGGCACCCTTTGCATCCGCTTCGTAGGTGAATTTGCCATCCTTCAAGGGAATCTCCTCACCGTTTACGAAAAGCACCGAAAGGCCCTCCGTCACGCCGACCGCATTATCGTTGGCCTTCGCACGGCTTACCGAAAGAATTTCGGGCGAAATCTCCCCACGTGAGGTGCCGTAGCTTAAAACAGGGTTATATATCTTAATATAGCTTATCTCGTTCAGCTTTACGGGCGTTCCGTTTTCGTCAACCGCCCACGAAAGGTCAAAGCCGTCGCCGTTATATATCGCCTTGTGATTTTCCGAATAGGGATTTACCGCGGCGTTAAACATTTTATCGTTTGCGGAGTGGGAATCGGCATAGCCGAAGGGATAAAAGCCGTAGTCGATCATCGTGCCCGTGAAGGAAACGGACTCGGCTTTATAAGTAGTGTTTTTGCCTATTCCCGCCTGGAATGAATTGTAGTATTCCGGATTCGGATAATATGCCTGACTGTGATATTCGTTCACAGGCATGGTGCCGCTTTCATCGTCACTTGTAATCCACGGTGTTTTAGCCGCCGCGGAAAATGTCGTGTCAATGTTTTTATAGGTAATGTCGATATTATGTCGTGCTGACGCGGTGTAATATTCGCTTCCCGCAAGCTCATACCACTTCTTGCCGTCGGCCGATACCATGACCGCGGCGGGCTCCGCCGCACCGGAAGATGTTGTTCCGTCCGTATCCGTGAAGCAGTTGCCCTTTATTATAAAATCGATTCCGTAGGGGTTTTTCGGGTCGTTCTTTATGGGCTCGTCATATTTATAAACCACATTGCCGCCGAATGCGCCCAGTGTTATTCCCGCCTTTGCGGTCAGCGTAAGCTTCGGATTTCCCCAGGAATCACCCAAGTTCACGAACTGCCCCGGTGCGGGAAGATATGATTGCACACTGTCGGGATGGTAGGACTTCCCCCTCGTGAAGCTTATGGTATAGCTCTGCGCCTCATATATGCCGTCCTTTTCCCTTACAATGCTGAGCTTCGGAGTTATTTTTTCCTTATTTTCCACCGGGAAAACGATTTCCTCACCGGATGCCGCGGTGTAGGTTGTCCCGTTCAATACCGCGATAATCGTCACGTTCTCCGAGCTTGACGCGGTGTATGTAACGTGGATTTCTTTTGCGTCGCAGTCAAAGCTTGCCGATCCCGACCACATATTTGTGCCGCCGTCTTTAAGCTCGGTCAAAAGCTCGCCCTCTGCTATCGTCACGTCCGTGAGGATGAGCTTTTCTTTTCTGTGCACGATTATTTTATAGTCGGTGGTCACATTCTCCTCCGTCACGGAAACGATTATTTCGTTATCTCCCACCGAAAGGGGAATTGCTTTCGATTCCTTCCCGCTTGTAACCGCCGCGCCGTTAACATTGATTGAGGTTGAGGTTGACGAAGTCGGCTTAACGGTGACCTTATCCATGAAATAATTTACCGTATAGCGGTATTCTTCCTCTCTCGCGCCGGAAATAAACGAAGGTGAAAGAACCTCTTCATTATCCGCTCCGTCAAAAATTACATTGTTCTTCTGTCCATTGCCCGAAGCTTTAAGAACAAGTCCTGTCAAGGGCATTGCCTTCTCGGTCTTTTTCGCGGTTATGGTATATTTAACTTCTTTTTCCGCCTGAACGCTTCCTTCGGGTGCGGTAACGGTTATTTCAACCGTCGTTTCCGGTTCGTTCGACGGAATATAGCACGTTACGGCACCCTTTGAAAGGTTTCCGTTTGTTGACACCGTGGGATTGGGCGTCTTATCGGCATTTTTCTGCGTCGCATAGTATTTTGTTATTTTCGCGGTCGCCTTTGAAGAAAAAGTCGATGCGTTAATCGAAAATGAGCTTGCACCCTTAACGTCAATTTCATATTCCGTTTTTTCGGGGCTGAAGGAAAGACCGGAAACGGTCGGGTTCACGATTTCAAGGCTCTTTAAGCGTGCGTCGGATTCTGTAGACTCGGAAAGGCCTATCTCCACGGTCCCGTCGTTATCGCCCGTAACGGAAAACGTGCCGCTTTCCGTAAGGAAGCCTTCCTTTTCCGCGGTGTATTTATAGGTCTGACTGCCGCCGGATGCACCCGTGTGAAGCGAAAGTGTGTATAAATCAAAGCCCTCCGGCGCGTTGTCTTCTTTTTTGATATATTTTTCGTCCACGGCTTTCCCGTAGTAATCGTCGGTAAGCTTAAAGGTCGCACCCTCGGTGACCTTGAGGCTTATCTTATCCTCGGAAAACGCGGGCACCGTTATATCAAAGTCCTTCGTTTTTTCGCATTCGCCCGCGGTGACCGTTGCGGTTAAGGTGAATTTTGCGTCGTCCTCGCCGACGTTGGGGCGCGAAACCTTTGTTATATATTTTTTCGCTTTTTCATCATAAGTAATCGTGAGCGCGTCCTCACGGCCTTCATCGCATGCCGCCGACCATGAAATACTTGCCTTAGCGGAGCTGTACAACATGTCGGTGACGGAGAGCTTCGTGGTCTGCGTAAGTGAGCCGAGAGCGGTTACCACTTGGTTTTGCGACTCATTCGTTCCCTGTATTCTGGAAAACGGAAGCTGAGTCAATAGATAATCCGCAATTTCCTCATCCGTCCGCTCCTTCGACTTTGTGCGAACCCATATACTTGGGATTCTATCGGATTTTTTATTGCCCACGGTGAAATACACGTTGCTCAGGCGCTGATATGCGGGCTCATTATCCTTAAAATAATCCGACACTATGTCGCCGTTTTCATCAAAGGCCAAAAGCGTTACCTTCGAAATATATCCGCTTTCCCACGCGTTATAGCTTGACGCACCGTTAACATAGGTATAGTCGACGGTCAATTCCCTTCCCGTTTCCTTTTTCGCCCAAGCCTTTAAATAGTCGATAACGTTTTCGTATGTTTCACCCTCATATTCAAGGGGAAACAAAAGCGGTGTTTTTGTCGAGCTTCCATAACTACTTGTATTTGAAAATTCCGAATATATTTTGTCGAGCGCGTCGGAATCGCTCATTTCCTCATTGCTTTTTTCCGTAACCGTTACAATGCAGCCGGGCGCGATAATGGGGCAATCCTTCTCTTTTTTCTCGGGAGAACCGGTGCTCCAATCCTCAACCGTGCCCCTCACCGTGCCGCTTGCCGTTACGTAATAAGTGCCTGCCTTATCAAAGGAAAGCGTTACTTTACCGTCTTCATCTGTTTGCTTTTCACCGATTTGAACAAATTCGCCTTCGTTCCAAGTACCGATTGAAATGCCCGAAAGCGAAACATCGGTCTTGTCTTCATCGCTATAAGCCATTCCGTAGTGGCCCTTTAACGTAAGCGTAAGCTCTTCGTCTTCAACAACAGTCACCTCGGTTTTGTCAAAAAACGAATACCAATCCGACCAGGTTGTGTTGTCCTTCAAAACGGAGGCAACTATCACGTCGCCTTCGGAAACCTCTTCTGTCCCCACGCCGGATATACCCGCGTTGTTTCTGAACATGAGAAAGCCTCCCGACTTACCCCAAAGCTTGGTCGCCGAAAGAAGGCCGTAGCTTTCCGCAGAAGCATAACCGCCTTCTCCGTCGTAATACTCATCGTGCGCCGCCGTGAGCGCCTCATCAACGGTTATTTTTCCGTCCTCGTTAATATCCTTCGCAGTGACGGTTTTCCCGAGCATGGCACTGCCGTCCTTTGCCGTGGCGAGCACGCCCTCAAGGCTTACGGTCACCTTAATCGCAACGTCGGCCGCGGCCTCTGTTGCGGCCTCTGCCGCCGTGCCCTCCGCATTTATTCCGAGCGTTGAAAAAATCATCAAAAACGCCAGGAAAATGCCCAAAATTCTTTTTTTCATCCATTAAAACCCCTCTCGTTTATTTAATATATATAAAAAGACTGCGGCAAGCCCTTGCTTGCCGCAGTCTGTTATTTTTCTGCGCTGTACCACAATTTGTCCGCACTTTTTTCTCCATAGCAACATAAGCCCTCGAAGGAAAGCCCCGAGCGCGACAAAAACACCGCTTCTTGCAAAATGCGTGCGAAACGGTATCAGAGCAGGTCTTGTGGCTCGCACCGTATGGGCCGTAAGGCCCGCGGCAACATATCCTGCCTTCTCGATTTCCCAATGACCGGCTCCTCGCCGACGGATATATTGTCTTTTCGGTGCATACACCGGCAGTTCTCCGCAGGGGGCTCTCACCCCATTCCCTTTTCACCTCCCAAGCCCGCTTTTTTTCGGGACAAGGGCGACACTCTGTGTGATTCATTATTCTGTTATATATGCTTAAAGCGTTTTTGCACGCTCCATAGCCGAATTTATGTCGGGGCAGAAATTCTCTTCTCCGACGGCCTCGTAAAGCCCGTATTTTTTCATTGCCTTTAAGGGCTGCTCATTAACATGGGACATGATGACAACCGCACCCTTTTTTCGGCAGCGCCCGATAAGCGCCTCCAGCCCGCGCACGGCGTCGGTATCCAAGGCGGGAACCGCCCTCATCCTCAATATAATGCACCTTATTCCGGGCTTTATGATAATACTCGAAATTCTGTCGGCAACCGCAAAGAAAATGGGACCTTCGAATTCAAACACGCTGACATGCGAGGGAACGTTCATGAGCGGCTTGTCGTTTTCGTCCGTTTCGGTATATTTCCATTTTTTAACACCGGACTCCTCACTCATTCGCTTCATGAAAAGAATACATGCCGCAACCACGCCAACCTCAATCGCAACAACAAGGTCAAACACTACCGTGAGCAAAAACGTTGTGAAAAGCACGATTATATCACTCTTCGGGGAGGCTTTCACCAAGCGGACAAAGGTTTTAATGCCGCACATATTATACGCCACATTAATCAAAATCGCCGCAATTACCGGCATGGGGATAAACGCCGCATATTTCATCAAGGCCGCAAGCACAACCAGAAGAACAACGGAATGCACTATTCCCGCAACGGGTGTTCTTCCGCCGTTTTTAATATTCGCCGCCGTTCTTGCAATGGCGCCCGTTGCGGGAATTCCGCCGAACAGGGCAGAGCCGATATTCGCAACGCCCTGGGCGATAAGCTCCGTATTGGAATTGTGCTTTTTCCCTATCATACCGTCCGCAACCACGCACGAGAGCAACGATTCGATTCCCGCAAGCACCGCAATGGTCAAGGCATCCGACATTACGCCGCCCACAAGCGAAAGCGAAAACTCGGGCAGGTGAAAATGCGGAATGCCGCTTTTAACACTGTATAAATCGCCGATTGTGTTGACCGGCATGCGGAGCCCCGCCACCATGGCCGTTCCCACGATAACCGCAATAAGCGACGCGGGAATTTTATCGAAAAAGCGCGGCAGAACAAACAATATCAAAAGTGAAACAAAGCCGACCGCAAGTGCCGCACCGTTTACGGTTCCGATGTTTTTTATAAACGCCGAAAGCTTCTCTATCGTTTCCACCGGTGCTTCGCCGTGTTGATATGTAACGCCCGAAAAATCCTTAAGCTGACCTATCAAAAGCGTCAGCGCAATGCCTGCGGTAAAGCCCGTGGTTATGGAAAACGGAATGAATTTTATCAGCCCGCCGAGCCTTGTTATTCCCATTATGATAAGTATAATTCCCGCAATAACCGTGGCAAGCGCCAGCGCCGCCATTCCCTTTTCGGAAACAATGCCGGCAACAATCGTCGCGAATGCCGCCGTAGGGCCGGCTATCTGAACACTGCTTCCGCCGAGAAGCGAGGTTAAAAACCCGGCGATAACCGCGGTATAAATTCCCGCCTCGGGCGCAACGCCCGAAGCAATCGCAAGCGCAATGGATAAGGGCAGTGCGATAACGGCCACGATTATTCCGGAAATAACGTCCCTCGACAATTGCTTTGCGCTGTAGCTTTTCAGCTCCTCTAAAAGCATAGGCTTAAAAGTTTTCATTTTTTCTCCCCAAATCACAATCTTTCATTAATACCATATTAGCACAAAATTCGGCATAATGCAATTCAAAAAACAAAATTCTTTTGGATTTTATCTTTGTTTTTTGCACAAAAATAAAAACTGCCCAAAAGGCAGCCTTTATTTTTTAATTTTTAAGCCATTTTACATCTATCGGCGCTTCGGGCTTTTTCTCTATATAGGCAAAAAGCTCCTCCAAGGTTTCCGCCGTATGATATATTCCCTTTGTGTATTTGGGAACAAAGCCCTTGATGACCGAGGACGTCATCATATCCTCCAGCGAATCGTAATAGCCCTCCGTATTGTAAAGCGCAATCGGCTTATTGTGCCTTCCCAACTGCTTAAGGGTTAAAATTTCGAAAAATTCTTCAAACGTTCCTATTCCGCCGGGAAGCACAATGAACGCGTCCGCCTTATCCTCCATCTCCGCCTTTCTTTCGCGCATGGTTTCGGTGTATTTGATTTGGGTACACCCGGGATAAATAAGCTCCACATTGATTTCATTGAAAAAATGCGGAATAACGCCGTATATATATCCGCCGCGGCTTTTCGCACCGCGTGCGGCCGCTCCCATCAAGCCCGTGCCGCCGGCACCGAAAACAAGGCCGTGCCCGCGCCTTGCGATTTCCTCCCCGACAGCGTAGGCTCCGTCAATATATTTTTTATCGATTTTGTCGGATGCCGCTCCGAAAACGCAAATATTCATCAGTCTGCTCCGCTCCTTTTTCATAAGTATACTCCCATTATAACAAGATAATGCCGTCTTGTCAAACAAAACGGCATTAATTTTATTTTGCGGGAAAAATATAAAGAAGGATGAAGAAGTAATGCAATATGCTTCCCGCAAGCACAAAAATGTGCCATATGAAATGCATGTATTTAACCTTTTTCATTTTGTAAAATATTATGCCCAGCGTATACATAACGCCGCCCGTCACCAAAAAGGCAAGGCCGCCGACTCCCCCTGCGGCATATACGTATTTTAAGGAGCACACAATAAGCCAGCCCATGATAACATCCAGAAAAAGCGCCGCTTTTTTGTATTTGTTAAGGTTTATCGAATTTAACAGAATGCCTATGACCATGCAAAAAGCGTTAATTCCGAAAATCGTCCAACCCAGCGCGGGCTTTCCGCACGTCTGCCCTATCATCACAAGGCTTATGGGAATATAGCTTCCGACAATGAGAAGATAAATCGAGCAATGGTCAAAAATTTGCAGAACGCGCTTTGCCCCATCGTTGGTTATGGAATGATAAAGCGTCGAAAAGCAATAAAGCAGAATCAGGCTTGCACCGTAAAGTGCGGCGCTCACCACCCCGATTGCGGTGCTTTCGATCGCCGCGCGAACAATAAGCACGGCGGTTCCCGCCATTGCCAAAAGCGCGCCTGCGCAATGCGATACCGCGTTGGCGATTTCCTCCCCCATGGACTGCCCGTTAAAGCTTTTTACAAACGGCATAACGCCACCTCCAAAAAAGATAATGTAGTTTTCAAAACTATATTATCACATTTCAATATGTTTGTCAAGCGGTTTTTACGTCGTTTAATGTCATTTTACTGTTTTTCCGTCAATATTCTCACATTTTCGCCGTCGCTGAAGCAGGCTACCGTGCCGTTTGAATCCGTTCTGTATATTTCAGCGCCGCATTTTTCAAGCCTTGAAAGCACCGCGCTTGAAGGAAGCCCTTGAATATTATCCTTTCCCACCGAGATTACTGCCGCCTTAGGCGAGCAGTACTTCAAAAATACCTCACCGGTGGAAGCCTTGCTTCCGTGGTGACCGACTCTTAAAACATCGGTTTTCAGCTCCTGCCCGAAGCGATTTATTATTTCATCCTCATTTTCGCTTGTTGCGTCGCCCATAACCGTAAAGGAGGTCTTGCCGTATTGGGCGCGCAAGGCCGCACTGTAGCAGTTGTCCTTCGAATAATTTCTGTTTTCCGGCGAAAGAACGATAATTTTACAAGCGCCGTCACACAATATGCTTCCCGCGGATATAAATTCGATTTCCGTTCCCCGCTCCGTCACCTGCTTCATCAAGCGCGAAAAGGCCTTAAGCTCGCTCGGATAATCGGTGATGCAAAGCTTGCCCACCGGGAAATAGTCCAATATAACCTCCGCTCCGCCGAAATGGTCGATATGCGAATGCGTGATCACCATGATATCTATCTTTTCTATGCCGAGCCTGTCCAAAACGGAGCGCACCGTCTGCCCGTCGCCCTCGTTGCCCGCATCGCAAAGCAACGTCCTGCCGTCCGGGAAAACGAAAAGCGTTGCATCCGCCTGTCCGACATCGATGGAATACATCGCGAGCTCGCCCTCCATCGGGCGGTAAAGCTCATCCACTCCGGTATAGAAAAACAGTGCGTAAAAAGCAAGCGCCGCAATGATGAGCACGGCAAGAAAATTTTCAAGTAGCTTTTCCCGTATGTTCACTTTTCACCGCTTCCGTTTCTTCTGTTTTTTCTGTTTCTTCTGTTTCTTCCTTGTCCACGCCGTATTTTTTATATACAAGACGCTGGCTTTCGTAAAGGCCGCTTCGCCCCGATACAATAAAGCCCACCGCTACCGTAACGGCAAAATAAAGTATTCCGTCCGCACCGAAAAGCTCACACCCCAAAATAACGGAGGCCATGGGGCAATTCGTCACCCCGGCAAACATTCCTACCATACCCAGAGCCGCCGAAAACGACGGGTCAAGCTTCAAAAGCATTCCCAAAACCGCACCGAGGGTTGCGCCCGTAAAAAACGCCGGGACAATCTCTCCTCCCTTAAAGCCCGCACCGATTGTAAGCGAGGTCATTATTGTTTTTATCAAAAACGCAAATGCCGCAGTCCCTGTCATCGCCGCGGCAATTTTTTCCCTGTCGCCGGAAAGCATAAGGCCTATGGTATCCATGCCGGCGCCGTTATACATTGTCGTTCCCAAAATCAGGGTCAGCGCAATAACCGCGGTTCCGCCCGCAAAAGCCCTTAAATATTTATTTTTTACCCAGCCTTTCATAAGGCTCTCGGTTTTATGAAGCACTATGCAAAAGAGCGAGCTCATCAACGATACCGAAACCGCCGCAAGCAGTACCTTGATTAAAATCGCGGGCGAAAGCGCCTCAAACGGAACCGAGGGATAGCCCAGCGCTTCGTTTCCCATGGCAACGGATATCATGTAAGCCACCGTGCTTGCGAGCATGCAGGGCATAAGCTGAAAATAACGCATATGCCCCACCGTAACAACCTCAATCGCGAAAACCGCCGCCGTGACAGGCGTGGTAAATATGGCCGAGAAGGCGCCCGCCATTCCCGCAACCGTTAAAACGCCGATAACTTTCGAATCCGCCTTTATGATGCGTCCTATTTTCGCTCCTATTCCGCCGCCTATTTGAAGCGCGGCGCCCTCGCGCCCCGCGCTTCCGCCCGTAAGGTGAGTAAGCGCCGTACCGATAAAAATAAACGGAACCATAAGAAAGGAAACGCCCTTCCCCTCCCTGATTCCGCGAATCACCGCGTTTGTGGAAAGCGTATCCTCGGAAAGCGAATACATCGCGGTTATCAAAATGCCCGCAATCGGCAAAAGGTAAAGCAAAATTCCGTTTTCCTCCCGCACCTCGGTTACAAATGCAATCGTTTTATGGAAAAGAGCGCCGACAACACCCGTTACCGCACCCACCAAAACGGCAAGCAAAAACCACACGGCAAAAGCCCTTATGTATTTATATGCACCCTTCATTTTTCCCCTCCGTCAGTCACGGCACATTTTAAGCCCGGAATGAATTTTTCAATCGCGCGTGCCACGCCCGAATTATCAACCGTATCCGTAATCCAAAAAGCCGATTGCTTAAGCGCAACCTCCGCGTTTCCCATTGCAACGCCTATCCCCGCGTACTCTATCATTTCCGCGTCGTTGGCACTGTCACCGATTGCCATTATGTGTGCGCGCGGGATGCCGAAGAGGTTTTCCAAGGCGCGCATCCCCCGAACCTTCGAATATCCCTTTTTCACGCCCTCCGAATAGGTTTTGTAGCGATATACCGTGAAAAAGCGCGAAAAATATTCAAAATCCGCGTCTGTTATTTCCTCGAAAACCGTCAGCTTCGAAATTCTCCACTTACCGAAGCGAGAGGAAATTTCCGCCGCGGAGGAAATTTCGTTTTCGTGCTTAATGTTCATATAAATCGCGCCTTCCTCGCATTCGAAGCACGCTCTTAAAGAATTATCGAAAATATATGCGGCGATTTCTTCGGCAAGGCCTAAATCCATTTTCACGCTTTTCACAACCTCACCGTTATACCTTATGTAGGTTCCCAGCCCGCAAACGAAGCCGTCAACCTCAAGCGAAAGCACCCTTTCCTGAACAACACCGTAGGAGCGGCCCGTGTTTATGAAAACCAAATGTCCTTTCTCTCTCGCGCGACTTATCGCCGATATGTTTTCCTCCGTTATGCTGTTTCCTTTTGCCAATGTGCCGTCAATATCAAGAAAAATCAAATATCTGTCCATACCAAGCCTCCGTATAATATAATAGCACAAGGAAGGCTTAAAGTAAAGAAAAAAATGCCGCTTCTCAATAAAAAGCGGCACCCGTTATTTTATTCACATATCGTGGCAAAGAAGCACGTCATAAGCCTCCGACGAATACTTTTCGATAAATTCGCGGCTTTTTTCCTTCGATACGCTTCTTCCCGTCGGAATGCGGCGCTTTATGCATTCTCTCTGATAGCACTCGTCGCCTGCGATAACCGTTGTTTTCCCGTCCGTCTCAAGCTCTATAACGCACGAGCCGACGGAATGTCCTCCGATTTTCTTCATCGTTATTCCCGGAGCCGCTGTAATACAGTCATCAAAGGTCTTAACGCGAAGCCCTTCCGGGATATAGCTTTTCCCGCTTTCGTATTCGTCCTTTTGAATGTATATATCGGCGTTTTGAAAATATTTTACGCACTGGATATGGTCATGATGAGCATGCGTTATCAAAACGTCCGTAACGTCCGTGGGAGCAACCCCCATTTCCGCAAGCGCGGCAACGGTTCCCTTAAAATCCTCCATTTCGAAGCCCGGCATGGTTTCGCAGCCCGCGTCCGCCAAAATAAACCTGTTCGCTGATTTTATCAGATAAACCATGAAAACGATGGGGCGTTTTTTATCGGCCGCGCCGCCGCAGAAGCATTCGCTTTCGGGCAGAGTGGATTTTCCGTATATAACGGGAATTATTTTCATCGTACCGTCATAACCACCTTTCCCACGCTTTCGCCGTTATACAAAAGCGCCTGTGCCGCTTCCGCCTCGGTTATGGGAAGCACCCTGCACACCGTCGGGCGGATTTCGCCGGAGGTTATTTTCGGGAACACCTTTTTTGTAAGCTCCGAAAGAAGCTTCGCCTTAAACTCGGGCGTTCTTGACCTTAAGGTGCTTCCGATTATTTTTACGTTGCGCACGTAAATATTTTTCAAATCTATCTCGGTTTTCACACCCGCAAGCGCGGCAATCATGATCCATCTTGCGCCGCAGCTTAAATATTTTAAGCATTCGCCCATGCCCTCACCGCCCAGGCAGTCTATCACAACGTCAACTCCGTGACCCTTTGTCAATTCGTCGTTCAATGCGTCCTTTAAGCTTTCCTTTTCGGTAACGATAACCCTGTCCGCATTAAGATGGCTTATTGCCGCCGCCTTCTTTTCCGTTCTCACCGTTGTGAGCGTTCTTATCCCGAAGGCCTTGGCCATGGGAATTACCACACTTGCAAGCCCGGAGGAGCCCGCCTGCATCAAAAGCGTGTCGCCCTTTTTGATTTGTCCCTCGATGAAAAGATTCAAATACGCCGTGGCGAACGCCTCGGGGATCGCCGCCGCCTCCACCATGGAAACACCCTCCGGCACCTTCATAAGCATATCGTAGCGCATAGCCGCCTCCGCCCAAAAGCGCGCACACCTTATCGCCCACGGAAAGGTCGGACTTTTCTCGGGCCTCGGCGCCCATCATTACTATAACACCCGATATTTCAAGTCCCATCCATTCGGGGCATCCGGGAGGGGGCGGATAGTCCCCCTCCCTCTGCATAAGATCCGCGCGGTTAATCGCCGCCGCGTGAATTTCCACCAGCACCTCGTCCTCCCCGATTATCGGGTCGGGCACAAGATCCCACCTTAAGCTTTTGTCATCGTTTACAAGTATTGCTTTCATAGCTTATCTCCTTTTTTATCGCATATTATGCCGACTCGGCATCCTGCCGCATGATGCCAAAATTATCTTATGGAGCTTTCTTTCGTATTCGGGGGTGAAGGGGTTTTTCTCGTCCCCGCGCACATAGGAGGCGAACGCCTCAAGCATTACGCCGTAGCGGTCAAACACCTCCGTATCGTAATAGCGCCCCTTGGTCAGCCAATCGCGGTCGAATATTTCGCGAACGCCGGTCATTTGCGCTCCCACCATTTCTGGATGCCCCGGGACAAGCCATTCAAAGGGCTTAAGCTCCACCGTTCCCTTTGTGCCGCACACGACAAGCTGACGGCGGAAAAATCCGCCCGGCTCCACCGCCGTGCTTTTCGCAAACGAAGCCCCGTTTTTGTACTTAAACACCGCCATTCCGAAATCGCACGCCTCCACCGAATCGGTGCCTATGGGGCAGCTCAACGGAATTATCTCCTCAGGCTCCCCGGCGAAGGTGTAAACAAGGTCAATAAGGTGGCACCCCAAATAGTAAAGCATGCCGCCGGGATACCCCTCCAGCCAGTTTCTTTTTGCTACGGGGTGATTGCAGTTCATCTGCGCCTCCACCGAATAAATTTCGCCCAGCTTTCCGTTTCTCACATCCTGCCTAAGCCTTTTGACCGCCGGGTTGTGGCGGTACATATAGCCCGTATGGAAAACAACGTTTCTTTTTTCAACCTCATCGATAAGCGCGTCAAATTCGTCATCCTCGATTCCGCCGGGCTTATCCATGTGAATATTAAGTCCAC
>CAZRUB010000003.1:0-27984 GCA_964603185.1 uncultured Ruminococcus sp. | reverse complement strand
TCCCTCCCGTATGCACCGAAAGCCTATCCGGGAGCCTTATAACGCTTCCCGATATGTAGTTTGCGGCATACACGGCGCCGTCCGAAACCGAAAGGTGGCACGCCACGACTCCGCGGGTGGAATGAATTTTCCCTTGCTCGTCCAAGGCTCCGTCAATGAGCCGAAGGCTCGTAATTCCGCTCTCGTCGGAATTTTCAAACGGTGCTCTTAAAACAACGTAAAGCATATCGTTATCGACAGTCGTATACATAGGGCGGTCAAGCGCCCTTTTTTCCTTCAGGCAAATTAAGCCGTCATGCGAAAATTCCGCGCGAAAAATGCCGCCGTCACGCACGCATGAGGAAATGTACAAATCATAATGCGGATTGTGTGTCATTCGGGTCACCGTTTATCGCAAGGTCATACTCGTGCGACCAGTCAAGCCCGCGATATTCCGCGGCACGGTCGTCCTTTTCGATGAAATCCATCAAAAGGTCAAGCATTTCCTTCGTCCATGTGTTTTTGTCAATCTGCGCGGTGGTGAATTTGTTTAAGGTTATCATTTCAAAGCCGAACAAGTCCTTCACCTGCGTTTTTGCCGCGCCTCCCACGACCTCCTCAACCAAATGTGAGGGAATGAACAAAACTCCGCCGCCGGCGCCGAATACAACATCGCCCGGAAGGCACACGGCATTGCCGATTTTCGTAACGGTGTTAAACCCCGTGATAATAAAGTCGCGTATGGGCGTCGGGTCGATTCCTCTGTAATAAACCTGAGTATCGTCGATTCTTTTCATCTGCTCGGTATCTCTTATTCCGCCCCAGATAACCGCGCCGCCGTTTTCGTTCTTCGTTTTGTTTTTAATCGCCGTCGTAAGGTTCCCTCCGATGAAGGTGCCCTTGTATATTTTATCGTACATATCGATTACGGGCACATCGTATTCGCCCAGGGAATCGATAACCCACTGATTGTATGTTCCCGTTCTTTGCTCCGCTCTTCCCGCATCTTTCACCACCGCGTCAAGGTCGGGGCGGTACGGGCAAAAGTTCGCGGTTACGGCACGTCCTATCAGCTTTCTTCCGTCATCGTGAAGCGTTAAAAGCCTTCCCTCGAACTGGCTTTCATAGCCTTTTACGAATATGGGCTTCCACACCTCCTCCAGCGTCAGCTTTTTTAACGCCTTTAAGTATTTTTCGTCAACTTTGGGTCTTCCGTCGGGCAGGCGCTCCCCCTTCCACTCCGGTGTTAAAGCGATAATTTCTTCTCTTACGTTGAATTTCATTTAATTAATCCTCCTTATGGTTGTTAAAGTGACATTCCGCCGTCGACTACAATATCCGCGCCGGTTATATAGCGTCCCGCATCACTCGAAAGCAAAAGCACCGCTCCCGCCATATCGTCCGCGTCTCCGGCAAAGCCCATGGGAATGCCCTCCATAACCTTCTTTTTATATTCGGGGTCGGACAATGCCTTTTCGTTCCTCGGTGTGTCGATAACGCCCGGCGTTAAATTGTTTACCGTAATCCCGTAGGGGGCAAGCTGCTTTCCGATATTCTTTACAAGGCTCATCACGGCGCATTTCGTCGCCGCGTAGACCGCCATTTCCTTATGCGGCTTATATTGCTGAACGCTCCCGACCGTTATGATTCTCCCCCAGCCCTTCTCCTTCATCTTCTCGTAATAAGCCTGCATTAACGAAAGACTGCTCTTAAAATTCACCCGAAGCTGGGTTTCCGTTTCCTCCTCACCGATTTTATCCCACGGCGTGCGATACTGAACCGACGCGTTGAGTATTAAAATGTCCACATCGCCCGTTGCGTCGTAAAGCTTTTTTGCGGCGTCGCAATCCGCAAGATTTACACATACCGGCACGCTCCCCGGAACCTTTTCGGCCGCCCTGCGGCATTTCTCCATGCTTGTTGCGCCGTGCACAAAAACCTTTGCTCCGTACTGTGCGAGGATTTTTGCCGCGGCAAGCCCTATCCCTTGGGTGGAGCCCGTTACAAGCGCTGTTTTCCCCTTCAAATCAAACATAAAAACCTTTCCCTTCTTTTTCTATTCGCCCATACTTTCAAGAATTCCTTTTAAGTAGCCTATTGCGTAGAGTCTGCCGAGGGCTGTATAGCCCGCGGTGCCCTCCGCTTCTCCCGCCATAAGCGGCACATGGTCAACCCTTACGGGAACATCGATACCGCATTTATGATAAAGCCTCATGATTTCGGGCATGTTGATTTCGCCGTTATCGTGAAACGTTTCCGAAAAATTAAACTTGCTTCCCCTGGCGTTTCTGAAATGAACGAAAAAAATCTTTTCCTTAAATTCGGGTATCACCTTTGTCAAATCCTCGCCCATCATTTTGTAGGTTGCCTGGCACATGGTAAGCCCCAGGCTCGGGCTTTTCACAATGCTCATCGCGCGCCTTATATTATCCGCGCTTATCATTATCCTGCTTACGTCGCCGAGCTTTTTAACCGGCGGATCATCCGGATGAAGCGCAAGACGAACGCCGTATTTTTCGGCATACGGTATAACCGCGGATATGAAATATTCGTAGTTGTTCCAAAGCTCCTCCTCGGTGATTTTCGCCTCTGTCGGGACAAAATCGTCCATGTTAAAGCCTGTCACAAGCGCTCCTCCGCGCTCCTTGATGTCGCTTTTCGTCCTCAGCCAGCCTATATGCGCCATAAAATTGAAGCAGAGCGTATTTATGTTAAGCCTCCCCATGTTTTCAAGCATTTTGATTGACGCCTCTATGCATTCGTCGCGCTTTTCGTCGCCCGCTTTAATATGGTCGTGAAGCGAATTCGGAAGCGGCTCCACCACCATCGGCGTTATGCCGAAGCTCTTAAATCTGTCATACACCGCCTTAAAATGCGAAAAATCCGTAACATCGAATTCTTCATCCTCCGGCAGGCGTATCACACCGTTCGTTACACCCAGCTGAAGTGCATAATCCCACGTTATGTCGTGCTCGCTCTTAAAATAATCGGTTAATATCATAAAATCCCTCCTGTCGCCTCTGTGTCGCCTCTGTCATTTCTCATGATAGCACACGCCCGTGCGGTAAGTCAATCAATTTCACAATATGAAACAAATTGACATATGAGCCCATGCATGATAAAATTAACTAAAAAGAACAGATAAAAGAGGGATTAAAATGAAAATCAAAAGCCTTGTTCAAACTCCGTTCATTTCATACGACAACGAAAACATGTTAAGCATTTCGGTGGCCGACTGGGATTTTTGCAATCCGTACGGCGTTGAGCTGAAAATCGAAGGGGAAACCGTTTATTCCGAAAGCATTTTCGCACCCGAATTTTCCGCCCTCATTCCCTGCGTGAGCGAGGAAAGAACCTTGACTGCCGTTATCACCCCGTTTGAGGATGTGCCCGTGATAAAAAGCTTCACCCTGTTTCCCCCGAAAAAATGGCGCATTCCTTTGCTTTATTCCTCTCATGAGGACTTGGGCTACTGCGCCTACGTCGACAAGCTTCACTCCGAATGCTGCGACTACCTGAAAAAAGCGATGGAGCTTTGCCGTAAGCATCCCGATTTTAAGTATATGATTGAGCATGCATGGTGGCTTTCCGGCTTTGACAAATACGCATCCGACGAGGATAAGGCTGAGCTTAAAAAGCTTTTTGCCGAAAAAAGAATTGAATTGAATTCAATCCAAAGCGGCATTCACACACACTGGCAAACAAGTGAGCAGCTGGTGCGCTCCGAGTATTACACCGTGGTAGATGCGTCAAAGAGATATGATATCAATCCCGAGTGCGCGATTTTCACTGACCTTTCGGGCATTTCTCCTTCGGCAATCGATGCCTACGGCTCCATGGGTATACAATATTTTGCCGTTCTTTCCAACAGCTTCAGAAACAGTCCCTATGACTTGGATTTCCCCCCTCTTTTCCGTTGGGAGCGAAACGGCAGAAGTGTGCTTTTCTGGTATCAGCGCTCCTATCGTCCGGACGGCCTTAACGAAATTTGGTGCAACACAAAAAGGCAATATCCCGAGGGCGAATTTTTCTTCGATACCACCAAGCGGTTAAAAACCGAAAAATGGATAACCGACAGGCTTTCCCGCCTTCCCTACTCATCGCTCGATATATTCCCCATAAGCTTTTACGACGACAGGGAGCTTCCCACAACCATGCTTATATCCGTGTGCGAGGAAATGAAAAAGCACTGGAAGTATCCTGAATTTTATATGGAAATTCCTTCATTATTCATGCGGGAAATCGATGAAAAATACTCCCGTGAGCTCCCGGTCTTTTCCGGAGATATTCCCGACCAATGGGCGGATTTCATAACCATAGCGCCCGAATGGGCAAAAGAAAAGCGCGACACCGCGGGAAGCGCCTACCTTGCCGAGCTTTTGTCAACCGTGAAATCGGCCGACAAAAAGCTTCCTTATCCGAAAAAAGCATTTGACGATGCTTATCGGAGCCTCAGCATTTTCGATGAGCATTGCTGGGCAACCTCCTCAAAGCACCCGCAGAAAATGCACCGCTACAATCTGGATAAAACGAAGCGTGCCGATGTCAAAAAAGCGCATGACGAATTAACCGAAATTCTTTTCTCCGGCAGTGAAGGCTCACAAATTCTTTTCCCGTCCCTTCACGGCTCGTATCTGCCCTTAAGAAGCGCGGACGGACTGGCTCCCGGCGGCAGTGCCTCTCAGCTTTTGCCCGACGGCACCGCGGTCAGCGCGCCCTTTGATTTAAGCGGCATAAAAATAGTCGATACGGAGCTTAAAAAGGCGGCTTCCTCCGCGCGACCCCATGAAGGCGACTTCTTCGAAACGGATTATTACCGCGTTTTTATAACAAGGGAAGCCATGCAAATTTCAAGCATACTGGATAAAGAAACGGGATGCGAATTAATCGATAAAGAGTCCGACCTTGCCTTCGGTCAGTTCGTCTACACCTACTCCGAGGGGAAAACCGACCCCGCACTTTCTTATGAGCTCGCGAAGCCATCCTCTCTCACCGTCGAAGAAGGCGACCTTTGCTTCGTCGTAGCCCAAAAGTCGTTTGAGGAGCAAAGCGGCGCCGAAGTATCGATGCAGGTTTTGTTTTACAAGCATGAAAAAAGCATCGATGTCGATTTGTCTTTTGATCATGCCACGGGACTTATGGGCGATTTTCACGACCGCTATAAGAAAAACTACTTTTTCGCATTCCCGTTTGACATAAAAAATCCGTCCTTTTATTCAAACTCTCAAGTAGGCGAAATCAATGAAGCAACCGACCGCGTAAACGGCTTAAACGCATGCGATTTCACAATCGTTCAAAGCTATGCGGCCGCCGAGAACGATTCTTTCGGCGTCGGGATTTATTCCGCCGACATGCCCGTTTTCCACATCGGCGAAATCAAGCTTAACAGATTTTCCTCCTCCTTTTCGGCAAGGTGTGCTCACTTTTACCTTTATGCCGCCTCCAATCGGTGCAATAACCTTGTGTATCTTTCCGAAAAGGATTGCCGCGCAAAATATAAGCTTTCCGTGCTTCCCTTTTCGGGCAGTCACTCAAATCCGCTTCCTACATGGGCGGAAGAGAAGGAGCATCCTCCGGTATTTTTGCCGCAGGGCACCGGCTTAAGCCAAGGAGAGCTTATTTCATCGGGTACAAGAAATCTTGCGCTCACCGCGTTAAAGCGCGCCGAAAAAGAAGGCAACGCAATAACGCTTCGCCTTAAGGAGCTTTCCGGGCAAAGCGAGAGCACGTATATCGATGTGTTTTTCCCGATTAAGGAGGCCTATCTTGCGACCTGCGACGAAAGGAATATCGCTCCCTTAAAAGCAGAGAAAAATCGCGTATACTTTGACTCCGTCCCCCATTCCTACATCACCCTGAAGCTTTACGGTGATTTTGAAATCTGAAAACTCTCTTTGTCAAAGGAGGTGCTTCGGGTGATAAGCTCGGTTCAAAAAGCACTCAAAATACTGAAAATCGTATCGGAGGAGCGCAACGCTCCCGTTACAAACTCGTTCATCTGCGAAAAAACCGGCTATAACAAATCCACCTGCTCGCATATTTTATCAACGCTTACGGCGGAGGGCTATTTGAAAAGAGCGGCTCTTCGAGGGTACGTTTTGGGGCCCTTGGCATACTGCCTTTCGAGATACGGCCGATACGACGACTCGCTCGTCACCCTTTGCCGCCCGGTGCTCCATCGTCTGCACAGTCAAACGGGCTATGCCGTCATCCTTTCGGTCATTGACTCCGGCAATAAGTTCATCATTGATTACATCGACCCCGACGCACTTATTTTTGCGGAGAATTTCGAAATCCGCCCCGACGATTTGTACCGTACCGCCGCAGGCAGAATCATGCTGGCAAACATGCACCCCGACGAAATCCGTGAGGTTTACAAAAGGCACGGTCTGCCCTCCGAAAGGGATTGGCCCGGCATCGCGAGCTATGACGCTCTTTTGGGCGCAATCGGTAAAATCAACAAAAAAGGCGCGGCCTTTACCGAAAGCCTTGTGGGCGATAAGCTTATGCATTCGGGCTATGCCGTCGGAATTTACAGGCATTCGGAATGTATCGCCGCGCTGGGTGTTGCGGTATCCCTTTCTCCCGATGAGCGCTTTTCCTTCCGCGAAAGGGAAAATGAGCTTTCCGCATTACTTATCAAGGCCAGAAACGAAATCGGAAGAGCCTTAAACCGCGGCTGAAAATATATTTTAACTCAAAAAGACGAGGCAGCTTAAAATGCCGCCTCGCCTTTTTTTCGTATTTTTATTTTATCAGGCTTATTATATTTTCGCTCAGGCCTATTGTGATAATCGCCAAAAGCCCCAGCATAACGCCCAAAAGCTGAACGGGCTTTAATTTTTCCTTAAACACGATTTTTCCCGCTATTACGGACAGGATAACCATCGAGCCGTTCGCAACGGGGAAAAACACCACGCTGGGGATAAGCCCCGCAAGCGACACGTTAAGCCTTTGGTAAACGCAGCTTAAAACGCCGCACACCAAAACATACTGCCATGTGCCCTTATGTATCCTCGGCTTACCAAGCCCCCTTGCCCCGTTAAGCAAAAATGCCGAGGCCGTGAATAAAACGGCCGATACGACGGACGCGGTCAGCATCATCGCATTAACCTCCCCCGAAACCGAGGAAAGGCTGAACGCTTTGTTTGTTATTCCGATAAAGCCGCCCGCAATGAAAAACATCAGCGTCAGCAAAAACCATTTTTTCGTAAGAGGCTCTCCGCTTTTTTTCGGGTTAACGCAAAGCGCCAATGACATTGTCAGAACGATAACGCCCAAAAGCTGAAGAATATTCACGCTCTCGTGATTGTAAAGCACACCGAAGGCGGAAGCGATTAAAAAGGCGCAGCTTCCTATTAACGTGGTAAGCGATACGGGGCCTTCCGAAAGCGCCGCGGTTTTCGTGAACAAAAACGCCGTGAGAACAACTCCGTAGGCACCGCCGAACAAAAACGTTAACGGCGTAACCCGAAAATTGCCCGAAAGCACGAACCAAAGCCCCAAAATTACCGCCCATACCGCGCTGATTAAGCCGTTAAAAAGGAACAAATCCCCGATATTTTTAGTTTTTCCCTTTCCTCCGAAGCTTTTCAAAAAAGCACTGCTCGCAACCGAAAACACGATTGCCGTACACATTAAAACGTATTCCATTTTTTCTCTCCTTTTTTATTTTACCCTCTTATTTTATCTTCTTATCTGCCGTATTTTTCTTTTCTGTAGCGCCCGGGAGTGCATCCGAATTTCTTAAAAAACGCATTCGAAAAATGCGACGCGTCGCAAAAGCCCACCGAAACGGCAAGCTCATAAAGGGTTATGCCGTCATGCTCCATAAGCGCCGCGGCGCGGTCAAGCCTGTAATCCGCAAGATATTTTACGGGCGATATTCCCATTTCTTTTTTGAAAAGCTTGTATAAATACGTTCTGTCCACGCCCACGCTTTTTGCAATATCCGAAATTTTTATGTTGCGGTGATAATTATCCTCGATAAATGCGACCGCGCGCCTTATATACCGCTCCGGCATAACCGCGCCCTGATTTTTCTCGCCCTCCGCCCTCACCAAACGGCTCATCAAAAGAAGGAAGCAGCCCGTCACGTCATATCCCTTCGCCGCAGAGTCCGCCGAAAGAGCGCGCATTCTTTCAAGGTCGTTCAAAAAATCCTCGGTCATATCATAGGAAAACGTCATGCTTTCGCGGCAAAGTCCGGCACTTTCGGAAAGCGCCCTTGCGTCCGCCCCCGTAAAATTGGCGTAAATATACGTCCACGGCTCACTCTCATCAGCGGTATATGTAATCAAAACATCCGGCACTATCATGAAGCCCTCACCCGCGGAAAGGGAATAGCTCTTCCCGTCCGCGTAAAGCGTCCCCTTCCCGGAAATGATGAAGTGCGCCGAATAATGCTCATATAACCTCGGGCCGTAGGAATGCCCGCCTGAGTAGCCCGTTATTCCGCACTCCGTCACCGCCAGGCTTTGCCCCGGATGCCTTACGATACTGTGCCTCGTCGTTATAACGCTCATACAGACAAACTCCTCAAATTCACAATTTTCGTTTTTAATTTTACCACAGTTAAAGCACTTTTTCAAGCTAATTTTAAATATAAGCAACAAATTTACAATAAACTTTCAACATTTGCATAATGCAATTATTTTGCGGGTGTATTAAAATACAATCAAAGAAATACAGAAAGGACTGGTTTTATGAATAAAGAAAAAATAAGAATCGCATTCGTCGGCTGCGGCCAATTCTGCAGGGGCTTTGTGCCGCTTTTCAAGGCTCACCCCGCGGTTTCCTTCATCGCCGTATGCGACAAATTCCCCGAAAGAGCCGAGGATTACAAAAACCGCTTCGGCGCCGACAAGATTTTTAAGGATTTTGACGAGGTAATAGCCTCCGACGAGATTAACACCGTCGCGATTTTTACCCAGCGTGACATTCACGGCGAAATGGCGATAGCCGCACTTAAAGCCGGAAAGAACGTTTATTCGGCGGTTCCCATGTCGTTAAAGAAGGAAGAAATTTTCGAAATCGTCCGCCTTGTAAAAGAAACCGGACTTACATATATGATGGGCGAAACCGGAATTTACCGTCCCGCCGCAATCTACTGCCGCAAGAAATACGCTACCGGCGTTATGGGCGACATGGTTTATGCCGAAGCGCAGTATAATCACGATATGAAAAGGCTTTATAACGTTTTCAAATATACCGAGGGTGACCTGTGGCGCAAAATGGCGGGGCTTCCTCCCTTCCTTTATCCCACGCATTCCACTTCCATGGTTCTCTCCTCCGCAAACACCTTTGCAACCAAGGTTGCGGCCTTCGGATATGAGGATAAGACAGATCCCGACATCTTCGGCAAGGGCATGAATTGGTGGGACAATCCCTTCTCCAATAGCTCCATGCTTTTGAAGCTTGATAACGGCGGTATTGCCAGAATAAGCGAAAACAGACGTATTGCATGGCATTTCCCCGAAACCTATATTTCCAATTTCCACTGCACCAAGGCTTCTTATGAGTGCTCCATGATGAACCACTCCTATGTTGAGATGGATGAAAAGGGTCTTGTTAACTTCGAGGATGTAAGCGACCTTTTAAATCCGTCGGAGGCAACGCTTCACAAAAACGATCCCGATTTCAAGGCAAAAACCGCAAACGGCACCTGGTGCGGTGCGGAAGCACCCATTCAGGCAATCACCCGCCTTCCCAAGGAATTTGACGGCTTAACCACAGGCCATGCCGGAACACATAAATTTATGGTTGACGATTTCTGCCAGGCATATGCCACCGGCAAGCTTTCCCCCACAAACGCATGGCAGGCGGCGCGCTACAACCTTCCCGGTCTTATCGCGCATGAAAGCGCTATGGCGGGCGGCGTCACAATGGATATCCCCGACCTCGGAAATCCGCCTTCGGATTGGGAGGTTCTTTCCGCGGACAGAGAATTTAATGAGGAGGACTACAAATAATGGCTATACCTCAGCTTTTCATGCGTCATAACGACATAACGCACCTTCCGCCCTTCTCGCTCCCGCACGGTTTTTCCCTTCACAATCACAAGGAAGGAACCGAGGAAAACTGGGAGGCGCTTATAGAGAAGGCCTTCGGCACGCACTATTCCTTCGAAGGCTGCATCCGAAACGGCGGGGACTACAGTCCCGAGCGTGTTTTATACATTGCCGAGGGTGACCGTGACATTGCCACCGCAACCGCGGTTGAAAAAGCGGATTTCCCCGGTGAGGGCTGGTTCCGCATGGTCGGTACCGTGCCCGAGGCACGCGGAAAGGGTGCCGGAAGACTTGTATGCCTTGCCGCGCTTCACTCTCTTGCCGCTCGCGGCTATAAAACCGCCGTGCTTTCGACGGACGATATCCGTATTCCGGCAATAAAGCTTTATCTCTCTCTCGGCTTTGAGCCGATATACACTCACGAAAGCCATACCGAACGCTGGGAGAAAATCTTTACCGAGCTCAATAAATAAAACACGGAGGGTTAAAACATGAAGGAATTACTTAAAATCGGAATTTTGGGGTGCGGCGGCTTTTCGGCGGGCTTTGTCGGGCTTTTCCTTGCACATCCCTATGTAAAATCCGCAGTCGCATGCGATACGGTAAAGGAAAACGCCGATGCCTTTGCGGAAAAATTCAATATTGAAGCCTGCTATTCCATGGATGAGCTTTTGGAAAAGGATATAAACGCCGTTGCGATATTCACGCCGCGCCACACGCACGGTCCCTTGGTAATCAAGGCGTTAAAGGCGGGAAAGCATGTTTATTCCGCAGTTCCCATGGCATCCGAAATTTCGCATTGTGAGGAAATCGTGCGCCTTGTAAAGGAAACCCGCCTGACCTACATGATGGGCGAAACCTGCGTGTACTATCCCTGCTCCATGTTCTGCCGTGAAAAAATGCAAAACGGCGAATTCGGAAAATTCGTATACGGCGAAGCACAGTATCATCACGACATTTCGCACTTCGGCGCACATCATCGCTCTGAAATCGATGTTTTGGGCGTACCGCCGTTTTATTATCCCACGCATTCACTCGGCATGATGCTTGCCGCAACAGGCTCATATGTAACCAAAGTGACCGCTATGGGCTATGAGGATACCGAGGATGAGCCTTATTTCAAAAAGGAAATCAACAAATGGGGCAATGTTTTCTCCAATGCCTATTCCCTTATGCGCCTTAAAAACGGCGGCGTAATCAGAATAAACGAATGCCGCAGAATAGGTGCCAAGGCACCCAGCTCCTATATTTCGTCGTTTTACGGCACCCGTGGCGGCTATCAGTTCTCCAACGCTCAGCACATTTTCACACATCTTTCCGACAAAGGGGTTGACTTGGAGGATGTCAGCGACTATTTGAATCCCGAGGAAATGACGAAAAACAAAGCCCTTCCCGATTTCAAGGAAAAGGTTGCAAACCACGCATGGCAGGACTCCAGCTTTGCCCCCATTCAAGCTCCGTCCGTTCTGCCCGATGAATTCTCGGGTCTCGGAAACGGACATATGGCAAGCCATCAGTTCCTTGTCAATGATTTTTGCAACGCCGCTTACAACGGCACGCTTCCCGCGGTAAACGCATGGGTTGCGTCACGCTTCACCGTTCCCGGAATTGCCGCGTTTGAGTCCGTTAAGGCCGACGGAATGCCCGTTGACGTACCGGACTTCGGCGACCCTCCCGCGGATATGCGGTAAAAAACCGAAGTTGTTACAAAATCAAAGCCGAAAACCCGTTTTACTTGGGTTTTCGGCTTTTTCTTCTTTCATTTTTCTTCCCTTCGGCAAAATCCAAAAAATGGCCTTCGGAATCGTGCGGACTCGGATTATTTGGGCGAAATTTCAACAAACTCATAATCCTCGGCAACCGCCGCAAGATGACCGGGCGCAACAGCGTTTTCCGCCAAAAAATGATGAAACTCTTCCGCGGCAAAGGAGGTTATGCTTTTAACCGACAAGACCCTTTCGTAACCGTTTTCGCAAACGGTAAACACAAACTCCTCCTCCCCTTCCTCCATGATATAGATGATCTCGTTTTTTGTCAATGTCTTCAAAGGTTGTCCCTCCTTATATCTATACTAAGATTTTAAGACATTTACGGATTTTTGTCCAGTCGTTTTTTTACGCCGCGGCCGCTTCCTTTGCCGATTAAGCAAAATCCCGAAAAATTCTATATTTTAACAAAACCGATTGTTTCGTTTAATCGCATTTTTATTTTGTATTACGGTTTAACACTTTTTTAACATTTATTGTTGATTTATCACATTCATATCTGTATTTTACCACGCAGAACTATACGAAGTCAACAATATTATATCGTTTATACTTCGGCATCTTTTGTATTTTTCCTATCTCAGTGCAAAAATCGTCAATTTCACAAAAAACAGTCGGATATCCCGTGTTTTACGTAAAAACACACCCGACTGTTTTACAATATTTGCCTTGCTTTGCGGGCTTTTCACCTTTCCGAAAGCTTGGTATACGCTCTTTCGTCGGCAACGGATTTATATGCCGGCCTGATGATTTTTCCCGCGTTTATTATTTCCTCCAAGCGGTGCGCGCTCCAGCCCGCAATTCTCGACACGGCGAAAAGCGGTGTATAAAGCTCATCCGGAATATTAAGTATTGAATAAGCAAAGCCCGAATAAAAGTCAATATTCGGGCTGACGCCCTTATATATCTTCCTTTTTTCGCTGATAATTTCGGTTGCAAGGCGTGCAACGGAATTATAGAGCTCAAATTCATCCTCTCTGCCCTTTTCCTTCGAAAGCTTGCCTACCGATTCCTTAAAAAGCTCCGCTCTCGGGTCGGAAAGCGAGTAGACCGCGTGTCCCATACCGTAAATAAGCCCAGCGCCGTCAAACGCGCGCTTTTCCAATATATCCACAAGATATGCCCTTAATTCCGCGTCGGAATCCCAGTGCTTAACGTTCTTTTTAATGTCCTCAAACATTTTCTTAACCTTAATGTTCGCTCCGCCGTGCTTTGGCCCCTTAAGCGAGCAAAGTGAAGCCGCGGTGGACGAATACGTGTCCGTTCCGGAGGAGGTGACCACGTGGGTGGTGAAGGTGGAATTGTTTCCCCCTCCGTGCTCCGCATGAAGCACAAGCGCCATGTCCAAAAGCTTTGCCTCCAAATCCGTAAATTCCTTATCCGGGCGAAGCATTCTCAGAAAATTTTCCGCGGTGGAAAGCCTGCTGCTCGGACGATGGATATAAAGCCCCTTGCCGAGCCCGTAATGCCTGTACGCCTGATAAGCGTAAACCGAAAGCATGGGGAAAACCGAAATAAGGTTTATGCACTGTCCCATAACGTTTTCAACACTTATATCGTTCGCGCTCTTGTCATATGAATAAAGCGTAAGCACGCTTCGCGCAAGCGAGTTCATTATGTCCGAATTGGGCGCCTTCATTATAACATCTCTCGTAAAATTCGTCGGCAGGGTTCTTCTCTGCGTTAAAAGCGCAATAAAATCGGAAAGCTCCTCCTCTGTCGGAAGCTGCCCGAAAAGCAAAAGATAAACCGTTTCCTCAAAGCCGAAGCGTCCCTCGGCCGTAAAGCCGTTCACAATATCCTCTATATCTATTCCGCGGTAGTAAAGCTTTCCGCGGGCGGGTACTGTTTTCCCGTCCCTCTCCTCGGTGGCGTTTATTGTGGAAATTTCCGTAAGGCCTGCAACAACGCCCTTTCCGTCCAAGTCCCTCAAGCCCTTTTTCACCTCATGAACGGCATAAAGCTCCGGCGCGATGTTGGAATTCGTCCTGCATCTTTCCGCCAAGCACTTGATTTCCGGGGTAACATTCAAATATTTTTTCACACATCATCACTCCTTTTTACGACTCATAAAGCCTGTAAAGCTTTTTATACAATCCGTCCCTCCCCAAAAGCTCCTCATGCGTTCCCGCTTCCTCGATGCCGTTTTCGGTAAGCACCAGGATTTTGTCCGCACCCTTAACCGTCGTAAGGCGATGCGCAATCGTGAACGTCGTCCTTCCTTCGGATAAATCGGCAAGGGATTTTTTAACCAAAAGCTCGCTCTCATTGTCAAGAGCGCTCGTCGCCTCGTCCAAAATCAATATGGGCGGATTTTTCAGAAACACTCTGGCTATGGATATCCTCTGCTTCTGACCGCCGGACAGCTTAACTCCGCGCTCGCCGACATATGTGTCATAGCCCTCGGGAAGCTTCTCGATAAACTCGTCACACCCGGCGGCCTTTGCCGCCTTTTTCACCTGCTCGCGCGACGCTCCCGGAAGCCCGTAGGCGATGTTTTCATATACGGTTCCCGAAAAAAGGTAAACATCCTGCTGAACAACGCCGATTGCATTCCTCAGGGAATGCTGCGTATAATTTTTAACGTTCACCCCGTCTATCAAAATTTCACCGCATGTTACATCGTAAAAGCGCGGAATCAAATTCACAAGCGTGGTTTTTCCGCCGCCTGACGGGCCCACAAGCGCAATATTCTCGCCCTTTTTCACTTTAATGTCAATATTCGAAAGCACCCTTTCATCGCCGTCAGAATATGCGAATGAAACATTCTTGAATTCAACATCTCCTTCTACCGCCGAAAGACTTGTCGCCCCCTCCGTGTCCGTGATTTCCGCGGGCGTGTCCATTATCTCGATAAAGCGCTCTATTCCCGTCATGCCGCGCTGGAACTGCTCGGTAAATTCCACTATCCTTCGAACCGCGGCAATAAGGGTGGATACATAAAGAAGATACGCCGCGTAATCCCCCGGCGTTATGCTTCCCGAAATCATAAAAAGCGCACCGACGACAACTACCAATATATACATAAGCCCGTCGAACACCCTGACCGAGGTTTGGAAGCCCGCCATATATTTATACTGCAGTCTTTTTATGTCCAGAAATTTTTTGTTGCCTTCCTCAAATTTTTGCTTTTCTATTTCCTCGTTCGCAAAGGACTTGACGACCCTTATTCCGAGTAAACTGTCCTCCGCCTGTGAGTTGATTTCTCCTATCTGCACCCGTGATTTTTTAAACGCCGCCTTCATTCTTTTGTTGTAGTATGTCGATACCGCCGCCATAAGCGGAACGACCGCGAACATTATAAGCGTAAGATACATGTTCATTCCCGAAAGAATTATAAACGAGGCTACTATTTTTATCCCGGCGATAAAAAACTCCTCCGGCCCGTGATGCGCAAACTCCGTCACATCAAAAAGGTCGGACGTTATCCTCGACATGAGCTGGCCGACCTTCGTATTGCTGAAATAGGAAAACGAAAGCTCCTCAATATGCGCGAAAAGGTCGCGCCTCATGTCCGTTTCAATGCCCGCGCCCATAATGTGTCCCTGATTTGCCATGTAATAGTTGGCGAAGGCATCTATAATCCTAAGCACCATATACACGGCCCCGCACCTTAAAACCGTGCCGACCGTAAGCGAAGCAAAATCATTTATCGCGGTATTCGTTATCCGCCTTACTATCAGCGGAAGTACAATCTCGCACACTGTTGTCAGCGAAGCGCAGACCAAGTCAAGCGCCATTATTTTTTTGTATTTCTTAAAATACGGATAAAACCTTTTTATAAGCATTCCTGTTTTCATATGTAAATATCCTCTCTTAATACGTCACGAACCGTTTTTACCGGAATGAGCTCTATCTTTTTGTTTTCGCCTACGGCGCGAACACTCGCCTCGGGGATAACCGCCTTGGTAAAGCCGAGCTTTTCCGCCTCCGATACTCTTTTGCTTATATTCGGCACGGCGCGGATTTCGCCCGATAAGCCCGCTTCGCCCAGAAAAACGGTCGAAGGCTTCAAGGGCTTATTCTTAAGGGAGGACACGATTGAGCAGATAACCGCCAGATCCGCGCTTGTTTCGTCAACCTTAAGCCCGCCCACAACGTTTATATATGTATCCTGGTTTTGCATCGTTAAACCAAGCTTTTTTTCGACTATGGCAATCAAAAGTACCATACGGTTATAATCCATTCCCTGGGATGCGCGACGGGGCATGCCGAAGCCCGTAGGCGAGGTAAGCGCCTGTATTTCCGCAAGAATGGGGCGTGTCCCCTCCATAAGGCAGGTCACGGAGGAGCCGGACGCGTTTTCCAGCCTTCCGGACAAAAGCGCCTCCGAGGGATTCGGAACACCCATAAGCCCCTTTTCCGTCATTTCGAACACTCCCACCTCATTGGTGGAGCCGAAGCGGTTTTTAACCGCCCTTAAAATACGATAGCTTTGATTTCTGTCACCCTCAAAATACAAAACTGCGTCAACCATATGCTCCAAAAGCCGCGGCCCGGCGATGGCACCGTCCTTCGTAACATGTCCCACTATAAAAAACGCAATTCCCGTTTCCTTTGCCTTGCGCATTATCCTGAGCGTCACCTCGCGCACCTGGCTCACACTGCCGCCCGAGGCGTCAACTGTTTCGGAAAACATGGTCTGTATCGAATCGATAATGCAAACCGTCGGTGAAACCGTATCGATTGCCGAAAAAATCGCGTCGATATCCGTCTGCGGATAAATATAAAGCCTGTCCGTAGCAAGCCCCAGCCTGTCGGCGCGCATTTTAAGCTGAATTTCCGACTCCTCCCCCGAGGCGTAAAGCACGGACGAGCCCTCACTCAGCGTTTTGCACACCTCCATAAGAAGGGTGGATTTTCCTATTCCCGGCTCACCGCCCACAAGCACAAGCGAGCCCGTAACAAGCCCCCCTCCGAGCACACTGTCAAGCTCCGATATTCCGGTGGACAGCCTTTCGCGCATATCCGTGCCTATTTGCGAAAGCTTCATGGGACCGGAGCTCATCACGGAGTACCTGCCCGCCTTTTTTTCCTCCTTTGCGAGCGCACTTACCTCCTTAAGTGTGCTCCATTCGCCGCACGAGGGGCACCTGCCCAGCCATTTCGGCGTTTCGTAGCCGCATTCGGAGCAACAAAATACAGTTTTCGCTTTCATAATTCTTCCCCTTCTTACGTAAAATAATGCCGTTCGTTATCGGTGCATTTTTCATGCGCAGCCTTCTTCAAGCCCGAAATAATTGTCGATGCCGCAAAAAACCGCTTCGGCAATCGCTTTTTCGTACTCATCATCCTTAAGCCTTTCCGCTTCGGCATCGTTCGATAAAAATCCGCATTCCACTATCACCGCCGGTATTTCGGCGCGCCTCATAAGATATATGGATTTGTCGGCCGCCTTATGCACCCTTTTATTGCTTTCGTCCGCCTTTAACAATTCCTCCTGAATTAAAAGCGCCAGCTTTTCGGAGCCTTCCGAATTTTCGCTGTAAAAAACCTGGGCCCCGTGAACCTTCGGATCGGAGAATTTGTTCATATGTATGCTGACGAAGGCATCCGCTCCGCTCCCGTTCATAATACTCTCACGCTTTTTCATGTCGGAAAGCTTCTTCTCACGTACAGTTTCGCCGAATTCGTAAATTCCCTCGTCCGTTTCGCGCGTCATAATTACATTATAACACCTTTCTTCCAAAATTGCACTAAGTTTTTTTGCGATTTCCAAATTAATTTCCGCCTCACACGTTCCGTCCGAGGCCGTTGCACCCCCGTCCGGCAAGCCGTGCCCGGCGTCAATCACAACGGTTTTCACCGCTTTCTCTGAAAACGCACCCTTAAAATCGCGCTTATAAAGCGTGCTTGTAAGGTAAAGCACAATAAAAAGCATAACGAAAAAAATGACCGATGCACGTTTTAAATACAGGCTCAAAAAAAGCACCTCCCGTTTTTTTATCTTACGGAGGTGCTTTGAATATTATTCTTTCAATTTATTATATTTTTATTATATTTTTTCCATATTCTTTTTCCCCAAAAGGAAGCAAAGAATCGCACCGAAGGCGGCAACCGCGCACCATACCGCGCTGACAACGCCCCAGCCCGCCGCCTTGGAAAGCGCGGCGGTGCCCACGCCGGATACGGCGCTTCCGATATATGTGGAGGAATTTATTATTCCGGACACGGTTGCAACATTTCCGTTTTTCATAAAAAGCGGCGGAATCATGCAAGTAAACATAAGGTTAACACCGTGCATGCAGCCCGTCAGCACTCCGCACGAAACAACCGAAAGCAAGGCGTTTGTTCCCGAGAATACGTAAAGGACAAGGGCGGCCGCGGCGCCGATTGCAAACATAAGTGCGGCATAGGATGAGGGGTTTTTGAAATTTCTGTTGTAAAGCCAAAGCGAGCCGGTTGAGCACGCAATGGAGAACACCGGAAGAATTCCTCCCGAAAGAATGGAAACGAAGCTTCCCAAATTATACGTTTCGGAAATGTAGGTGGGCATCCATGTGCTTATTCCGTCACGCAATATTCCCTGAAGGCAAACCGCAAGCATTACCAAAAGCAAAAACGGTGTCAAAATATCCTTTATTTTGCCCTTTTTTTCGTTTTCCGTTTTTTCGGCTTTCCGACCCGATTTTACCGACGGGCAGAATTTCATAATCAACAGTGCCATTAAAAACGCACACGCCGCACTGACGTAAAAAACGCTGTGCCATGACGATGCCTTTATCAAAAGCGGTGCCGTAAGATAAACCGCAATTGTTCCCAGGCAGCTTCCCGCGGAAACCAAAACGGTGCTTTTTTTGTATTCCTCGCTTGTGAGCATTTCGGCCAAAATAACCACAATCGGCGGCCACATAAACGCCTGCGCAATACCGTTAACGCTCCATACCGCGGTCATAAGATAAACCTTGGGCGAAACCGTCGGTATCAAAAGATTTGTGATGCAGGTCAGAAAAAGCCCGCCGGTTATAAGCCTTTTGGGCACAATTCTGTCGCCGAATACTCCGCTTATTATCTGTCCCAGGCCGTACGTTACGGCGCTTCCCGATACCGCCATCGATAAAAGCGTGTAGGAAACGCCCGTGCTTTTTTCCATTTCAAGTATTACCGCGCCGTAATTTATTCTGGTAATGTAGCTTACAAAATACGTCAGCGACAATAAAAGCGCAAGCTTAAGATAATTCTTTTTCGTCATGTCCTTTTTTCTTCTCCTTTTTGTCATTTTAAGCATTTTTAATTAAACGATGCTTTAAGCGGATTTTCGCCAAAGCAAGCCTTCCGCCGAGCCTATATGCTTCTGAAGCCACGCCCTATGATTTCACTGCTTGTTGTTATAATGATAAACGCATGCGGGTCTATTTCTTTTATTCTGCTTCGAAGCTTTATCGCCTCTATTCTTTTGCACACGGTGTGAATCATGGTTTTTTCTTCCTTTGTGTATTCTCCCGTAACCGTGCTTGCAGTAACCCCGTGATGAAGTGTTTTTATGATATAATCGGATATTTCGTCATGCTTTGTCGTAATTACGATAAAATATTTACATGAATTTAAGCTGTCAATCACAGAATCGACAATAAACGCCTTCGCGAAAAGACCCATCAGCGAAAATAAGCCTATTTTTATATCAAACACGAAAAACGCACTTGCCGCAACCGCAAAATCAACCGCCAAAAGTGCTTTTCCGACATCAACCGAGGTGTATTTTTTCAATATCATTGCCGCGATATCGGTTCCTCCCGAGGTTGCACCGCTGTTGAAAATCATCGCCGAGCCGATGCTTGTTAAAAGCATTGCGTAAAAAAGCTCCATAAACGGCTGGTCGGTCAACGGCTTATCTATCGGCAGTGCAAGCTGAAGAGCATATGTAATCGCCGAATAAAGCATACTGCAATACACGGTTTTTATTCCGTTTTGCCTGCCCAAAAATATAAAGCCGATAATCAAAAGCGCAAGGTTTAAAATCCAAATCCACGCCGCCGGCGTCAGGGGCGTTATTTTCCCGAGTATCGTTGCCACACCGGTCACACCGCCCGTTGCAAAGCCGTTGGGAATTTTGAAAAAGTACACCCCGAACGAAAGCAATACACAGCCGAGGCTCATAAATTCAAATTCCCTCAATTTATTCTTTTTTGCTTTATCCATAAAATCCTCTTTCGCCTAATGCTTGTACTATGCCGTTATTTCGATCAGCTCATGCACCGTGTGCTTTTCAAAGGAGAGCACACCGTCCTCGAATTTGAAATCCGTCCTTTTCCCGTCAAGCTTAACCTCACTTACCGAGTCAAGAATGCCGAGTCCCAGCGATTTTAACGTAATCGCTCCTTCTTTGACCGAAATTTTGACACGGCCGTCCTCTCGTTCGAAAACGCCCCAAGCTCCCCAAAGGCTCCATATTGAGTTAAAGTCGCCGTCACGATAAGGCTTAAAGCCCATATGATTATGGGGCATATCAAATTCAAAGCCGCTCAATATGGGAATCAATGCGTAGCTTGCCATAGAGCGGGCGTAGTTACTGCCGCATTCGAATTCGTTCCAGGGATTGCGCTTTTCGCCTTCGAATCTGTCGCGAACCGCCTTGACCGCCCTTATTCCCTCATCGGTCATACCGGATGAGCACAAAAGCCCCGCAAAGGAATGCTCAAAGCCCGTCATTGTTTCCTCACAGTAGGGAATGGGAATTTTCGGCTTCGGCGTCCCCTCCGGATAATCGCATATAACGGAGCCCGCTTCGTCGTTAAGCGAGAAAATACGCCACGGATTGACAAATCCGCGCATGCTTTCCTTAAAGTTGTTTTTAACCATCGATGAAAGTGCCGTCATGACCTGCTCGCGGTCAAAAATATCGCCGAGACCTACAATATCCGCATGCCACTGTCCCAGAAGCTGGTCGATGGAGGAGCCCTCTCCTATCTGATACTTGATTTCACCCGTTTCTTCGTTCCAATACACGCCCGAGGCACCGAATTTATCGGTTATGCTTTTGTCCTTCAAATCGATTTTCTGAACAAACCACTTGCCGTTGAAAAGGTTTTCCTTCGTCCATTTTCTTCCCTTTTCGAAAAGCTCGCCGTATTCCGAAGCCTTTTCGTCGTCGCCCAAAAAGCTTGCCATTTCAGACGCCGCCTTGAGCGCCGCCAAATACATACCCTCAAGCCACGAGGAGGGGCCGAAAAGCTCCATATCGAGCGTGTGGTGCTGCCTTCCCTCCAAAACTCCGTCCTTGTCAAAATCCCATTTATCGGGGTTTTCTTCGCTCCATGCATATTCCAAGACGCGCTTTATATTGTCCCAGTTTTCCTTAAGCCATTCGTTATCGCCGGATATTTTCCACTCTCTGTAGCATTTTATAACCGCGCCCATCTGCCCGTCCAGGCAGGCTCTGAAGCCGTTAACTCCCTTTCCCAGGGGAAGCACGATTCTGAAGCCCATTTTTCCGTTGGGTTCCGTGCTGTATTTAAACTCCAAGTCGCGTATGGAGCGCTCCAGCTCCGGGAACAAAAAGCAAAGCGCATAGGCGTAGTTCCACACATGCTGACACGTTCCCTCACATGAGCCCACAACCTCTCCCACGCCTTCCCAGCCGTAGAAGGAGCCGTCCTCCAGTCTGAACACCGTGGGGGATTTCAAAACCGAAAGGTTCGCCGCCGCGGCGTCCGTCACGCACTCGGGCAGGCTTATATTATAAAGCGCATCTCTGAATTTTTTCGTGCGTCCGTAAAGCCCGTCCCATTTTTCCAGGGCGTAGACGGCGGTTGCCGCGGAATTTTCAAAAACCGTCGCATAGTAGTTTTTCCACGGCTTTCTCATATCGTCGGGAACGTCCTTAAACCAATAATTGTAAAAATACGGTGCGTTCCAGGTCAAAACAAATTTAACCTTCTTTTTCTCACCGGGAGCGGCATCAACCTCCGCCATCAGGGTACATGTATCGTTTTTCCCCGGCGTATCGTAAACGCGGCTTTTAAGCTCCTCTCCGGATGAAAATTCATTCCAGAACGAAACAATCGTATCCATCCACGACCCGCGGTACCAGTAAGCCTGAGCATAAGCCTTGTCGCAGTCCGTCGCAACGGTAAGGTCGCCGTAGTTAACGTCCTCCTCGCCGACCTCGGCATTATACATGGAAATCATATTCAAGCCGTCCTTGACCGAGGACTCGTTTTTCGAAGCCTTATAGGGATTCGCAACGGAAAACGCAAGCTGATATGTAAGCCTTTCCTCCGTTGTATTTTCCACCTCTATCTCAAAAAATGCCGCAGGCAGGCTCGAATTATATGCATCGTTCGGAATGAAAGGATTAAACGCCGTCATTTTTATTCCCGCGGGAAAGTCCCCGTTCTTAAAATCAAGCTCCGCTATGGGGAAACGGCCGTCAAACTCCACGTCCTTAAAATGCGGAAAGCCGCACATCGTTTTGTTGTCCGGCCCGAAGCCGTAGCCGTCGTGTGATGTAAGGCGCCTAAACTGACCGTTCAAATCCTTCTCCAAGTCACCGTTTAACACCGCGGCAACGGTTTTCCCGTCCCTTTTCGTTCTTATCGCGATATGTGAATATCCGTTCAGCGTTCCCTTTGCCGGCTTGTTGAAAAGCTCCCAGTCGATAAGCCTTCCCGTTCCGTCAAGCCCTATGCAGCCCGTACCTATTCCGCCCAGCGGAAACGATATTTCCCGTAATTTTTTTCCCGTATATATCATGAAAATTGCCTCCATATTATTAAGCTTCAGGCTTTGCGTTCGACCGCAAGTCGCCTACTATACTATACACCACCGTTTCTTTTATGTCAACTTCTTTTCGCTTTTTTGCCTTTATTTTTCGCCCTGCGTAAAAAGGCACCCCTTCAAGGCTCGTGCCTCCGGGGTGCCTTCACTACGGCTTTATTATATTTTCGTATACTGCCATTTGCCGCTTTTCCACCTTGTTATGTAACAAGTCGCCTTAACTGCTTCGTCCGACGCGAAGCCAATCCAAATTCCGATAAGCCCCATGCCGCATTTCACGCCGAGAAGGTAAGAGAGCCCCACTCCCAAAAGCCAGCACGTAACAAGCGGAACCAAAAACGTCACCCTCACGTCACCGTTGGCGTTAAGCGACTGCTCCGTCATATTGTTGGCGCCACGGGCAATTTCCACCAATATATCGACAGCCATTACGCCGATTGCAAGGGAATAAATTTCCTTACTGTCCGTAAAAAGCGAAAGCAGAGGCCTTGAAAAAATGAACGCGCATAAGGATAAAGCGGCATTGCACGACACGGCAAGCGCCAAATTCTGCCTGTAAAGCGTTTTCATTTTCGAAAATTCCCCGCGCCCTCGATAGCGGCCCGTTAAAACTCCGTTTGCCGAGGCTATTGCCATTCCCACACACGAGGTATATTGAATAATCGAGGCTATGTATATTTTGGCGTTCAAAACCGTGAGCCCGAGCGAGGTTATAAGCCCTGTGGTTATAACCTGCGTCGCGTTCCAGGATATGCTTCCCAGCCCTCCCGGCACGCCGACCTTAAGCATTCTTTTAAGCGCGGAAAAATTCAGTCCGAACAAAAAAGGGCACTTCTTCTTTTTGTAAACGAATATCGCAAGCATGGCCGCAAGTGCCTGTGAAAAGACCCCGGCCGCCGCGACTGTATTAACCTTATCAAAACCCGTATTCAAATTTCCGTAAAGAATAAAATATGACAGCACGGCATTGAGCACATTTGCAAAAAGCCCGGCTGAAACGGCATACGCCGAATATCCGTTACATATCAAAAGATTGTTAAACACGCTCATTATCATCGTAACGAAAATAAATGCCGCCTTAATTCCGAAATATCCCACCGCGATAAGCTTAACCTCACCCTCCAAATTCATAAGCCCTATAAGCTGATTTGAAAAAAGCGCGGTTAAAAGTCCCGCCAGAAGCGATAATATCAGCATCATCGTGACCGCGGTGCCCGCAACGTGCCCCGCCGCCCTCCTGTCGCGCCGCCCCAATTCCAAACTCATGACAACAGACATGCCGAAAATGATAATATTCAAAACAACAGTTATCATCGTCTGCAGCTGTCCCGAAACATTCGCCGCGGACATGGCATCCTCCGAATACTTCGAAAGCATCAGCGTATTCACGGTGTTGAGCAATATAATAAAAATTTGGTCGAAAAATTTCGGTGCGGCAAGCGACAAAACCGATATGGTTCGCCCGTCCTCCCGTATTTTCGCTACCGAAAAGTCATAAAGCATGTCGTTTTTCACTCCTTGGCTGCCGAATTTTCGGCAGTATTATGCAAAATTTGCCTTATTAAGCCATATCGGGCTCGTTTATATTATGCCCGAGTATTTTTGCCCTGTATTCCGCAGGAGTCATCCCCTCCGCCTTCTTAAACGTTCGGCAAAAATGTCCGCCGTCGCAAAAGCCGACCATCAACGCAATTTCCGAAATGCACATGCTTGTTGTTGCCATTAAGCTTTTCGCATGATTTAGCTTGATGTCGGTGCAATAGCGCATTATGCTTATTCCCATTATTTTTTTGAAGCATCGGTTGAGGTAATCGAAATTCATAAAAAATTCGCGCTCTATATCGCCGCTTTTAATCTGCGTGTTGTAATGTTGTTCGATATATTCGGCAAGACGGTAGACCTTGGCGGAGCTTTTCTCGCTTCTTTTTTCCTTCGATTTTGCTTCCTCGAAGCTCAAGTCCTCCAACCTTATCAAAAGCTCGGCAAACGCGGCGGACGCCGCCATTCTCCTTCTTAAGTCATGGGTGGTGCGCGTCAGAATATTGTTCTCCATTGCCTTGCAAAAATAGCCGAAAAATCCGTCCCTGCCGAGTGCGATTTTCTTCGGAAGATAAACCTTCATATAGTCATAGCATTTTGTATCCAGCCTGTCCGATTTCAAGAAAACGATTTTTTTCTCCCTCACAAGGTCCTCAGGAGCCTCGGAGGCAGACCCACGCTCAAAAAAAAGCTCCGTGTCGAAATGCACGTAATAATATCGGCAAAATGTGCTTTTTACGGGCTTTTGGCTTATATTTTTCGGGAAAAAGCAAGCATCGCCGGGCATAAGGGTTATTTTCTCGCCGTTCTCATAAAGCTCCAGGCTCCCCTCCGTCACAACATACATTATATGCTCCGCCGTCACCCTCGTGCAGTGAAGACGCGGAGGAACCAAGACCTCCTCGCCCCAAAGCTTTATTTTTAAAAGCTCGTTCAGCCCTATCTCGTAAAACACCATGATAACCTCCGCTCCCGAAAACAGAATGACTATTTACATTATATTGCTTTTTCACGGAAAGTCAATTCATAATTACGACCTTCGATTGAATAAAAGCGACTTTTATAAGAATAATCCGCGGCTTAAAGCCGCGGATTATTCTGTGCCGATTTTTAAGACGCCGCAATTTTTTAAGGCTTGACCATGAATCATTTAAGCGAAGCAATCGCACCGAGCGAAGCCTTATACCCTTTCAAAAATTTCAAAAAGCCCTCGGTTCCGCTTTTTTTCGGCCTTGCCTCCGTTTTTTTCATTTTCGCAAAGGCACCGTTCTCCAGCCAAGCATCCAACGCCTCTCCGTTATTTTCGTCGGCATATGCCGCAAGAAGCGCCATGCCCCACGCTCCGCCTTCGCCTGCCGCACTGCCTACGAAAACGGGAAGCTCCAAGGCATCCGCCAAAATTTGCTGCGCAACCCCTTCAACCTTAAAGAGGCCGCCGTGCGCATTAATTCCTTCAATGCTTATATCCTCGTTCTCCCAAAGAATATCCATCCCGACTCTCAGCGGTGCAATTATGGCATAAATCTGCGCACGGAAGAAATTCGCCAGTGAAATTTCGCCGTCCTGCTGCCTGTAATAAGTCGGCTTTCCGGCCTTCACGCCGATAACCGGCTCACCCGCCAATAAATTATATGCCATGACTCCGCCGCAGTCCTCATCGCCCTTTTCCGCACTGCGATACAGAATGTTGTATAAATCCGACTTATCGGGCTTCAAGCCCGCTTTTTCCGCAAATTCCCCGAATATTCTTGCCCAAACGTCAAGCTCCGAGCATCCGTTGTTACTGTGAACCATGGCAACCGGAAAGCCTTCGGGCGTTGTCACCATGTCAATTTCGGGATACATGCTTTCCAAATTCTTTTCCAGCACAACCATGGAAAACGCCGAGGTTCCCACCGATATATTTCCGGTCCTCACCTTCACGCTGTTCGTTGCAACCATGCCGGTTCCCGCATCCCCCTCGGGAGGGCAAACGGCAATTCCGGGCTTTAACTTCCCCGTCACGTCGATGAAGCGCGCGCCCTCGTCCGTTAACGGTGTTTTGCTTCCGCATTTTTTTATGCTCGGCAAAAGCTTGAGTATATCCGTGTTTAAGCCGTGTTTTTCGGCAAGGAGGTTGAATTTTTCCGCCATTTCCGTGTTGTAATCGCCGTCTGAAACGGGAAACATCCCGGAGGCCTCGCATATGCCGAGTTCCCATTTCCCGGTTATAAGATAGTGAACATATCCGGATAATGTTGTAATGTGTGCAACCCGCCCCACATGCTCTTCACCGTTTAATATCGCCTGATACAGGTGGGCAATGCTCCACCTTTGCGGAATGTTAAAGTCGAAGAGCTCGCTCAACTCCTCCGCCGCGGCCTTTGTTGTTGTGTTTCTCCAGGTTCTGAACTGTGCCAGCTGATTTCCGTCGGCATCAAAAGCCAAATATCCGTGCATCATTCCGGATATCCCGATTGCCCTTGTGCCGCAAAGCTCCACCCCGTATTTTTCGGCGACATCGGCCTTTAGGCTTTGATAGCACTCCTTAATGCCCTTGTCAACCTCATCAAGGGAATATGTCCAGTATCCGTCCTCAAGATGATTTTCCCACTCAAAGCTTCCGCCCGCCAGGGGCATATAGCCCTCACTGTCCGTCAAGCACGCTTTTATCCTGGTTGAGCCCAGCTCAATCCCCAAAAAAGTTTTTCCTTCGGCAATTCTTTGCTTCACCATAATATGCTCACCTTTTCTTCAAAAATATAGTCTTCCGGTTTGACTTCCCTTCAGTTAAGCTTATTATAATATTTTTTTAATCCTTATGCAAGCATATTTTAAAAAACAATTCTGAATTCCGTGCCCTTGCCGAGCTCGCTTTTCACCGTGATTTCGCCGCCGTGCAGTTCGACTATGCTTTTAACCACCGCAAGCCCCAGCCCGCAGCTTCCGTATTCGTCGTTTCTTACATCATCCACCCTGAAAAAGCGATCCCAAATTTTATCAAGCTTATCCTCCGCTATTCCCATGCCGTTATCGGCAACGGTAATTTCCGTGCTCTCGGAAAACCGTGCTGCGGAAATCGCAACATATCCCGACCTTTTACCGTATTTGATACCGTTCCCGATAAGATTTGTGAGCGCGCTTAAAAGAAGTGCTTCGTCCGCCTCCGCAAGCAGTCCGTCCGGAATGTTTGCGAAAATTAAAATTCCCTTATCATCCGCCTCCTTTTTCATGTTCTGTGCCGCTATATCGACCAGCACGCCGAGGTCGATTTTTTCCTTGTTGAATTTTTGCCTGTTTCGGTCAATCCTCGCAAGCAAAAGAAGTCTCGAAACAAGCTCGGATATCTGCTTTGCCTTGTCCACAATTATTCCCGCAAGTTCTCTTTCTTTTTCGCTCTCGGCAATATCCAAAAGATATTCCCCTTGCGCAAGTATTACGCTTATGGGTGTCCGCAGCTCGTGCGATGCATCGGAGGTGAATTGCTTTTCCTGAAGCATCAGGCTCTCTATTTTATCAAGCATTTTATTCAGGGTAACCGATAGGTTGTGCAATTCATCCTCCTTGGCGTTCGGCGCGATTTCGATTCTTCGCGTAATATCATTTTGCGACGAAATATCGTTTGCGGTTTTTATGATATTATTAATGGGCAGAAAGGCCTTTTTCGTAATATAACAGCCTCCCAAGGCCGTAAAAATCAAAATCAAAGGGATTGTTATAAGTACAATTACCGCCGCAGAACGTCCCAGAAGCATTGTTGAGCCGACAGATTCCGCACCTCTTATCCAAAAGCCGTTATGTCCGCCGGGCACACTGTGCTTTTGCAGGTCATATACAATATATTCCTTACCGTCGACCGTTTCCCTGCGCGGCTTACCCTCCTTAAATTCAATACTCGCAATATCATAATCGTATTGTCCGACAATATATCTGCCGTCCGAGGCGTATATCGAAACGTTCTTAAATTACTTGTTGCTGTCAACGTTTTGAAAAAC
>CAZRUB010000002.1:0-29791 GCA_964603185.1 uncultured Ruminococcus sp. | reverse complement strand
TAGCCCAATATGGCGGGGATATCGCTTGCGATATAGTTTTCGCCCATGCCCAGCCCGATAATCAGCGGACTGTCCTTTCTGACGGCAAGCATTGTGTTCGGGCACTGCCTGCACATTATTCCGAGGGCGTAGGAGCCCGAAAGCATTTCGGTTGTTTTTTTAACCGCTTCAAAAAAATCGCCGCTGTAGTTTTTTTCCAAAAGCTGGGCAACAACCTCCGTATCCGTTGCGCTCTTGAACACGACCCCTTGGGATGACAACTCCTCCTTAAGCTCCAGATAGTTTTCGATTATTCCGTTATGAACCACCGTAAAAAGCCCGCTCTGCGACATATGCGGATGGGAATTTTCGTCCGAAGGCTCGCCGTGGGTTGCCCATCTGGTGTGCCCTATTCCGAAGCATCCGGAGACATTTATTTTTTCGGCATCTATATATTCCTCCAGACACGAAAGCTTGCCCTTCTTCTTCGCAAGCGTTATCTCTCCGTCACGCATAACCGCAATCCCCGCGGAATCATATCCTCTGTATTCAAGCCTCGAAAGGCCGGAAAGCAAAAAGGGAAGCGCCTCCCTTTCACCTATGTAACCTACTATTCCACACATAATTTTTTCCTTTCTTTTTTATTTATTGCAAGCTTCATTTTATCACATGTCGTTTTAAATTGCAAGTTTTTTTGCTTATTTTTTTACCACCTCGAAAAAAGCGCCCGAATAAACGGCGCTTTTTTATTGGGTATTTTAACCCCCGAAATTTTAACATAAAATTCACTCATCGCCTTTTTATGCGCTTTTTCGTGCTTTCGTTTCAAAAAAACACTGTTTTTCGATGCGTTTTTATTTTACATAAATTTCCTGCTGAATTTTTTCTCGTTATTTTTCGGCTATTTTAAATAGCCTTCGGGATTCTTTCTTTCTCCGTCGACCTTGATTTCAAAATGTAAATGTGCTCTTTGGGCTTGCTCCGAAATCGATGTGCTTCCCACATAGCCTATTTGGTGGTGCTTTTCTATCGCCTGCCCCTCCTGCACGGTGGTTTCCGAATGCATATTCGCATAAAGGCTTTCGGTTCCGTTTCCGTGGTCTATACGAACATAAACCCCCAAAAGCGGATCTATTCCGACCGCGGCAACGGTTCCCCTTTCCGCGCTGTAAACGGCGTCGCCCTCCTCCGCCTCTATATCTATTGCCTCATGGCTTCGCCAATCGTCCAGCGTAACCGAATAAAGGGGCTGCTCCGAAAACGATTTTATAACGGCGCCCGAAAGCGGCATAGAAAACGAAAGGGTGTCCAATGCCGCAACGCCTTGCGAAAGCTCCTCTGCGGTCACCGGCGGCTCCGGTGCCGAAGAAAATTCAAAGGCCTCGGGAAGCTCCGCTTCATTCCCTGCTGCCTTCGGTAAAACATCCTCCGCTTCGCCCTCGGTTATAAACGCCTGCGCTTCGTCGGCATTTTTTTCGGCTTTTTTTATTTCGTTCATTTGAAGCATATAGCCTGCGGCAAGCGCGGCGGCAAAGGAAAGCCCCGCGGCTATATAGCTTTTATAACGCGTAAAAAAATTCTTCATGGCAATTCTCCTTTTTCCTCATATTATTACCTGCCGAATTTTTTTTATTCAAAAAAATAAAAGGCGGTTTCCCGCCTTTTATTTAAGCACATAATAAAACCATTCACCGTGAACGCCCGCAATCGTGTCCGGCTCGTCATCGGAAAGCTTTTGTGCGCCGCTTTCCGTCACGTAATACGGCTTTGAATAAACGTATGAAACAATGGCCCAGCCGTCCTTATATTCCATAGGCTTCGTAAGGGACGCCATGCCCTCCTCCGAATAGGGCTTCATATCCGTTCCGTCCGGATTCGATATGAAAAGCCTGTGCTTGCCGTCCGCCGAAAAATAATTATAAATATGCTTGCCGTCTTTTTCCGCAACAATCTCAAGATTAAGCCCGTAAACCATTATATCGTCTTTTCCGTCCGCACTCACCCTGCGATAGTTTCCCGCACTGTCGATATAATAAATATATCCTTTTATATACTCGGGATAATAGGCCGCCTTGGCAAGAAGCTCGCTTTCCTTGCCGTTCGGCTTAGCTCTCAGAAGCGCCGCCGATTTATCCGTGTAGTAAACGTATCCGTCAGCATAGTCAAACGCATTGTAAAAATCGCCCGTGACCGCGGTGATAAAATTGCCGTATTTATCGTAAACAACGCTTTTATCCTGCATTTCGCACCACGCATAATCATCCGCCGTATAGCCTACCATGGTTACATCCTTGCACAAAAGCGCGGCTCTTCCCGTGTTTATATCCACACTGCTTACCTCACCTCCGGCAAAAACGAAAACCTTGTCGCCGGATACGTGCGCCCTGCCCGCACCGAAAAGATATTTATCCTCATCATCGGAGGTCAGGCTTCTTTTGTAAAGCTTGTCCCCGACTATATATAAAAGACTGTCGCCGGCTATCACGGCGCTTTCAAAGCCCTCCGGCATATCAACTCTTTCGCGCACTCGGCCGTTTACCCTCATAAGCACGGGAGAATAATATTTTGTTCGCTCCGCGCGCGCCTCGCCGTTTTCGTAATAAACGCGTGCCTTGAAAAATTCGGCCACATAACGAAACGGAACATAAATCCTTCCGTCATGCATTGTTACGGGAGAACTCAAGGCCTCGGTATAGGTTTTTTTAAGCTCCAGCTTGCCTATCTCTCCTTCAAAGCACATTACCGTCGCTGTTAACGGGGTTTCGCACGATAGGGAGAGCGCAACGGGATCCTCGGTATTTTCGGTAAAAAGCACCGCGCCGTTTTTCTCGGAAAATATAAGCCCGAGCGCCCCGGAAAGCGCTTCCGCCTCCGCATACGTAACCGAATCGGAAAGATACGACGGGATGCTTTGGTTTTCCGCCGTCGCGGCGAATGCCGACGAGGGTAAAATTGCCGCCGCAAGCACAATCGCCAAAACCTTTTTCACACTTTTTGAAAACATAAATTCATCATATCCTTAAAATTAATTTCCCCGACAATTATTAAAACCTGTAAAGCCTCAGCACATGCAGTGCCCGTGTGCAGGCGGTATACAGTATGTGCCTTAAATCCTCTCTCTCATAGCTGTTATACGGAATCAGAGCGGCGTCAAACTCCAGCCCCTTGGCCATATAAGCCGGAATTATCACATTACCGGTCTTAAAATCCGTATCGCCGTTTTTTATAAGGTGCAGTCCGGCCGCTCGGCCGTATTTTTCATAAAGCTCGCGGCATTCCCTCTCCGTGGGAAAAATCACCGCTGTGGTAAGCCCCTTTTCGCGCAGCTTGACCGTTTCCAAAACCAAGGCCTTTAAGTAATCCTCACGGGTATGCAGGCGACTCATCGTTACCTTTTCACCGCTGCGCTTCATATAGTCGTTGCTTTCTATTTTTAAGAGCCTGCCGCAAAATTCGCTTATTTCCGCGGTAGAGCGATAGCTTTTCCTTAAATGCTCCACCTCCGCGCCCGGGAAAACGCTCTCGATATCTTTTGCCGAAACAAGCGGGGCGAGCGGGTTGACCGCTTGATTGGTATCGCCCAAAAAGGTTATCCCGGCATTTTTAAAGCAGCCCTTTATTGCGTCCAAGGCCAGCATTGTGTAATCCTGCGCTTCATCAACTATCAAAAATTTGATATCGCTCTTTACTTCCCTTGTGGAGGAAAAAATGTATAAAAGCGGTGCCGCATCCTCGCTGTCCGCCGTGCCCGAGTCCAGCTTTTCCTTCGTATAGAGGTAAACCTCTCGGTCAAGCGACCTTAAAACATCAAGATAAATCACCTTGGGGTCGGCTGAAAGCACATGCTCGGCATGCTCCAAAAATTCACGGTAAGTCTCCCTGATTTCCCAGCGAAGCTTGGTAAGCCGCTCCGCCGCTTCACCATCCGCTTTGTCAAAAAGCCTTGCCGCCTCCGAAAGCTTTTTCTTGTAAGCCTCCTTGGCAAATACCCGAATTCGCGCCATAAGCTTGTTAAGCCTGCCCTGTACGGAAAGATAAGCAAAGTCATCGGTATAAAGCCTGTCCATCTCACAGCCGCTCATAAGAAGTGTTCCGTCATAAACCATGTCCGAAAAGTAGGGAGCGTTGCCCGATAAATACTCTACCTTGCGATGCAGTGCACCTCTCAACTCTTCGGAAAGCTTAAGGCGTGCCGCTTTTTCGCGAAGCCCGAAGGGGTTGACGGCAAAATCCGAAAGCTCCCCGGACGGGCTGAACTTCACCGTATCCTCAAGCACGCTTTCGGCATAATCCGTAAGCGTTATGCTTTTTATTCCGACCTCACCCAAATGGGGCAAAACCTCCGATATATAATCCCCGAAAACGTTGTTCGGCGAAAAAATCATAATTTGCGCGCTTGTAAGACTCTCCCTGTAGGCATAAAGGAAAAACGCCGCCCGCTGCATGGCAACCGATGTTTTCCCGCTTCCCGCCGGGCCGAAGGCAATTAAGCATCTGCCGGAGCGGTTTCTTATAATCCTGTTCTGCTCACGCTGAATGGTGCACACAATGGACTGCATTTTGGAATCCGCGCTTTTCGAAAGCGCCTCCGAAAGCATATCGTCGCCTATGGCAACGGAGGTATCGTAGGCGGCCAAAAGCTCGCCCCGCCATATTTTAAACTGCCGCTTTTTCGTTACCTCGCCCGAAACAGTCCCTCCGGGCGAGGTGTAGGAGGCCTCGCCGATTTCGTAGTCGTAATACATTCCGGCTATGGGGCTTCTCCAGTCAAACACATAAAAATCCAAGGTTTCGGAATCCATAAGACTGCCGGTTCCTATGTAAATCTTCATCTTGCCGCCGCCCGAGGCAAAATCCATACGCGCAAAGTACGGCGTGTCCTTCATCGTGTTAAGCCTTGCATATTCGATTTCCGAATTGTGCATGGCGCCCGCGCGGCTTCCTATTTCAACAAGATAAGAATACGCGTCCACGAATTTCCCGAGGGACTCCACATCGTTTCCGATGTCCTCCATCATGGTTTTGTTAAGCTCCTTAACCTCGTCCTTGTTCGCCGCAAGCACTGCCGCCGCCTTATCGATATGCCGCATAAGCACATGCATAACACGATCTAAATATTCCTGCTCCTTTTCCTTTTCAGCCGATGATATGGGCATAATGCCAGCTCCTCACATCCGCTCCACGGTTTTGATTCCCAAAAGCGAAAGCGCATTTTTTATGCATATGCAGGAGGCCTCCGTAATTTTAAGGCGCGCTCTTTTAACGCTGTCCTCCGCTTTTAAGATGGGAGCGGTATTATAAAACTTGTTAAACGCCTTGGCAACCAGCGTTACATAGCGAGTGATGCAGAACGGCTCATTTTTTGCCGCAGCCGCCCGAACGTTATCGGTAAATTCCGAAAGGAGCTTGATTAACGCGTACTCCTCATCGGTAATTTCATAATCGAAGCTTACCTCGCCCTCGGGCGCCGCTTCCTTTCTTAAAACACTCCTGCCGCGCGCGTAGCTGTACTGAACATAGGGGCCCGATTCGCCGTTAAAGTCCAGAATGTCGTCCCAATCGAAGATAATGTCCTTTTCGCGGCTATTTTTAAGGAAGGTGTAAAATACTGCACCGATGCCCACCTTCTTTGCCGCTTCCTCAAGCTCTTCGCCTATATTTCCGTTTTCCCTCATTATTTCACCGGTTTTCTTAACCGCCTCCGAAAGCACCGTTTCCAAAAGCACAACGTTTCCGGTTCTCGTGCTCATCGCGCCGGAAGCAAATTTAACCGTTCCGAAGCCGACATGCACGCAATCATCCGCATAGGGCTTGCCCATTTTCTTTAAGGTTGCGAATATCTGCTTGAAATGAAGTGCCTGCGGAATGCCCACAACATAAATGTTTTTATAAAAATTATAGGTATTTGCCCTGTAAACGGCCGCCGCCAGGTCACGGGTCGCATATATCGTGGAGCCGTCCTGCTTTAATATTATCGCGGGCGGCATATCCTCAAATTCCACTATTTCCGCACCGTCGGAAAGGGTCAGAAGGTTTTTCTCGCGAAGCTCGGAAACAACCGCGTCCATCTTATCGGAATAAAAGGCTTCGCCGTTAAACGAGTCAAAGCCGACGCCCATCTCGTCATAAACGCGCATAAATTCTTTAAGGCTTTCCTCTCTGAACCAGCTCCAAAGCCTGTGATTTTCCTCATCCCCGACCTCCAGCTTGTGAAATTCCGCTCTCGCCTCATCCTCAAGCTCGGGTGCCTTTTCGGCCTCCGCGTGAAACTTAACGTAAATTCTCGTAAGCTCCGCCATCGGGCTTTTTTTAACCGCTTCCTCGTCGCCCCATTTTTTGTATGCGCATATAAGCTTTCCGAACTGGGTTCCCCAGTCACCGAGATGGTTTATACGCTCCACGTCATAGCCCAAAAACGAATAAATTTCAGAAAGCGAATTTCCTACCGCAGTCGAAAAAAGATGGCCTATATGAAAGGGCTTCGCAATGTTCGGCGAAGAATATTCCACCAAAACCGTTTTTCCGTTCCCCTCGTTGCTTTTGCCGTAGTTCTCGCCCTCCGATTCGATTTTCTCGATAAGGCTCTTTGCCGCGGCAGAGCGGTTGCAGAAGAAATTCAAATATCCGCCGACCTGATTTACCCTTGCGATAACCTCATCCGGCTTAATTCCCTCCGCCAACGAAGCGGCAATCATGTTCGGCGCCTTTTTAAGCGTGCGCGAAAGCGTGAAGCACGGAAACGCCAAGTCGCCCATAGCCTCATCTTTCGGCTTTTCAAGTAAATTATAAAGCTCATCCGCTTCCATATTGCAAAGCGGAGCCGCCTTTTCGGCAACATATTTTTTAAATTCCATCGTTCATTCTCCTTATGCAATTACCTTAATATCTTATTATACCGCTTTTTCGTTTCTTTTGCAACATTTTTTTATCGGGAATATAAAGCCTGACACATATTTCCCGTTCACTATTACATATTGCTTTCCGAAAATCGATATGTAAGGAACAGTGAAGAGGGAATAAGTAATAAGTAAAATCGCCAAGATTTTGTCAAATCCTGGCGATTTTTGGTATGCCCGATGCGATTCGAACGCACGACACATGGCGTCGGAGGCCATTGCTCTATCCGGCTGAGCTACGGGCACGTATAAGCCGCCGAATCGGCGGCACTTTAGTATATTGTATCACACTTTTTTCTTTTTGTAAATAACAAAAATCACATTTTCGTCACTTTATCGCGTTATAAAAAAGCTCGCTCCCATCCGAAAGAAGTATTCGGTAAACGGGGCTTGCAACGGCCTCTGAAAAGCCCTCGTCGTTCGTCGAAATGCACATGTATCCCGGTGTAATGCTTATAATTTCGCAAGCCTTAACTCCGTCGGAAACAAGCTCCGGCAAAACACTTGTGGAATGCAAAAGCTCCTCTTTTGCGGCTTGCGCCTCCGTAACATAAAGCACGGTGCCCTCCGCAACGGTGTTCTCCCCCTCCGTTCTCACGGTTATTTTGCTTCCGAAAAGCTCATACCCCATATAGAAGGTTCTGAAAATATAGCTTCCCATATACTCCGTCTGAACGGTGTCGGACATGGAAATTCCGTTATCCTCCAACCATTTTTTTGCTTCGTCAACAGATGAAATTTTAATATTTTCCGTTATCTTAAAGGCGCTTCCGAAAAGCTCCGCCTCTTTTCCCGCTTTATAAAAGCGGTTGCCGTCCTTGATATAGCCCTTTCCGAGGATTTTCCCTATGAAATCGGCTTCGTCCGCAACGGGGTTTTTGGCCGTAAGCGTGCCTATCCTCGGCGTTTTATTGTCCACGACCTCCCTTGAAACGATAATACCTCTGTCGCGAAGAAGGGAAACCGTGTTTTCTATTACCTCATCATCTACCGTGCTTTTTCCACGCAGATGCGTTATATCCCAGCCGACCAGGAATAAATCTATCGCCAGAAACAGGCATATCAATGCTGTTTTTATTTTCGACCAATTCATGGGGCCGCTCACGCTCCCTTCGTCAGTTTTCTATGATAACACGCTCCCCGTTAACATAGCCCGTCCACACCGGGACAATAATGCCGCTTTCGCCGTCCTCTTTATAGGAAAGGAATATATCGTCTATTTTTATCGGCTCGTCGGCTTCGGAATGCATGAGAGCGATTTTGTCTATGGCCTCGTATATCGTTATCGTATCGCGGTAATTTGCGGTTTCCGTGTATTCGCGAAGCAGCATTCTCACCTTCGTGATGCTTCCGCCCTCCACCGTTATCTCGACCGCATGCGAAAGCGGCTCTCCGCCCGCGGTTATATCCGTGGTGATGGAGGTTCCCGAAAAATAATAATCGAACGTGAAGCTTGCGCTTTTGGAGGATTCGTATAAAAGATCGCCGGAAACGTTAACGTCAAATTCCTCGCCGGAGGCTGCGGAATAAACCTCACCGGCAAATTTCACGGCACTGTTGAGCGATTCGTAAAGCGAGTCGCCCGAAATCGGGATTCCGTGCTCCGCTCCCGTTGCCTCATACTCTATGATTCCGTTTTTGTAAATCCTCAGCATGGAGTCGTTTTCAAGATAAACCTCCGTTCCTTCGCCGTCCGCATAGCGGTGAATGGACATGGGATTAAAACCGAATTTTTCGATTGTGCGGGCAAGTGCGCTCTCGTTGTTTTCCAGCGGATTTTTCCCGGAAATTTCAACGCGCCTGTTCTTGGCCGTGGATGCCGAATCCAAAACAAGGAAGGAATCCAACACTGTTTTCATTTTTACCGCTTCACTGCCGTCCGCAATATCCAAATTCATTTCCAACGCCAGCATACAGTTATGCTCCGGACTCACATCCGTTACATAGTCGGAGAAGGCGGAAATAAGCCTCTCGGCACCCTCGTACGAAAGCTCATAACGCACAACGTATGTGTTTTCGCAGTCCACGGCAAGAAGTTCCGTCCCGTTGCCGCCCGTGGGCAAAATGAAAAAATCCCTCACGGCGCCGAGCTCTCCCAGGCTTTCCGATTCCGGAACGCCCATAAGCCTGCCGAAAAGCTTCGGCGTGGTGGCAACCGGATAGCTTACGTAGGCATACATTACCTGCTCATTCAAAAGCTCCCTCACATTTTCGCGCGTAAGCATCGTTTTGGTGCCCACCCTTGCGCTTCCGTCCAGGAAGCCCGTTATCAGCTTTCCTATATCCCGATAAACATCCTCAAATGCGCGGTCGGAATTATAGAAAACCGAGCTGGAGCCGCTACCGTCCGCTATTACGATTTTTCTTGCTTTTTTTATGTTTTCCAACGGCTCGGAATAATTGCTTTCGAAAAAATGCCTGATAACAGGCAACGTCTTTAAATCACCAAAAAGGCTATAGCCTTCCGGCCATAGCCTTTCTTCCATCCATGTAGCCGAAGTAAGACCGATACTGCACAAAACCAGCAATATCAAAATAACACTCTTAATTCGTTCCTTCACCCTTGCTTCTCCCCGCTAAGCTTAGCGACTCCATCCGTTTATAAGGCTTTTTATGCTGCTGAACCAACCCTGCGAAACCAGATTTATCTTAAAGAAAACACGCTGAACCTTTGCGTTATCCCTCGTAACCGCCTGAACCGCAAGATTATTGTCACCGGTTGAAAGCTGAACATTGAAGCAAAACAATCCGCTTGCGCCCACGGTAGTGGAAAGCGCCTTCCCCTCCGAATCGGTTATGGGATAATAAAGACCGTCCGACGCGTTATATGTAAGCATTGTAACCGTGCAGTAAGGATCGGCAACACCGGAAACCGGATAAACGCTTTTGTTCGACTGCGACTGTGCATTCTCGGGCTTTTTGATAACCAAAATGTTGGCGGCATTTCCCACATCCTTATAAGAAACACCCGAAGCAAGGCTGACTGCCGACATGGACAAGAGCATTGCAAGTACGGTTAAAAGCATAACCAGCTTTTTCATCGCCGGCACCCCCTTTTTCCTTGATATATATTATTATAGCACGCCATTGTTACAGGACTGTTACAACGGTATTATTTTTACCTAACATTCATGCCCGAGGCTCAGTCTGCCTTTTTTCGGCTTAGCGGAAGCCTTATATAAACCGCGGTTCCTTCGCCCTCCGTGCTTTTAATACTTATCTCTCCCCCGTGAGCATCCACTATCTCCTTGGCTATCGCAAGGCCGAGCCCGGTTCCTCCGGCAGAGCGGCTTCGCGCCTTGTCAACACGGTAAAACCGCTCGAAAATATGCGGAAGGTCTGCCTCCGGTATGCCGATTCCGTTATCCTTAACCGTGATTAAGGCCGCGTCAGACTCGCATTTTCCGAAAACCTCTATCGTTCCGCCGTCGGGCGTGTATTTAAGCGCATTCCCTATTATGTTAACAACAACCTGGTCTATTCTGTCGCGGTCACCGATTACCTCCGGCATGAATTCGTCAATGCTTTCGGAAATGGTTTGTCCGCGCTTTTTCGCTTCCACGTTCATGCGCCTGCAGGAGGAAAGCAACAACTCGCGAAGCGAAAACGGTGCCTTCTTCATTTCACTGCCGTTATCCAGCCTGGATAAAGCCAAAAGGTCTGAGATAAGCCGCGTCATGCGGTCGGTTTCGGAATCGATCACCTCGAAAAAGTTTTTCTCTGTTTCGTCATGCTCCCGATAATCCATAAGCGTTTCCGTATAGCTTTTTATAACCGTGATCGGCGTCCTCAATTCATGGGATACGTTTGCCACGAATTCGCGGCGCGCATTTTCCAGCTTCTGCTGCTTGGTATAATCCTGGAAAACGCAAACAACACCCGTTACACGGCCTTCGCTTTCTATGGGAGCGAGATATGCCATAAAATGCCTCTCGGCATAATCGATCGAAAGCTCGGTCATTTCCTTTCCGAGATATAAAAACTGTCCCATGGTAACATCTGCTCCGAGTTTCGAGAAAAACTCGTCAAACCCGCCGACCGATTCCTTTGTAATGCCCAAAAGACGCATGGCCGCAGGATTTATATGAATAAGCACCCCGTCCGAATTAAACGCAACAACGCCGTCCGCCATATAAAGCAGTACGGTTTCGATTTTGCTTTTTTCCACGGACATTTCGTTCATCGTGAAATTAAGCTCGTCCGCCATGTGATTGAAGGCATCCGTAAGGCTTCCGATTTCATCGCCGCCGGAAACCTTTATCTTCTCCGTAAAGTTGCCCTTCGCCATATGTGCGGCGGAATTTTTAAGCCTGACAAGCGGAGCGATAAGCGTTTTGGACAAAACAAATCCGAGAAAAACGGAAATTACCAGGCCGATTAAAAGCGCAAGAAAAATGTTTTTCAATATGCTTTTCATGACCTCATACATTTCAACCTTGGTATCCGTAACGTAAATTATATAGCTTACCCTTCCGTTCACCTTTATCGGCACCGCAAAATCCATCGCCTCGGCGCTGCCGTCGGTTGCCGAGCCGACCTTTCCCGAAAGTGCCGCTATTATGTTTTCCGTAATTTCGAAACGCTCCTCGGTATTTTTCCCGGAAAGCGAATACAAAGCTCTTGCATCCTCGCCGGACAAAACATATACCTCGCGGTACGAGTCGATTCCCATACGCACGCTGAACGCGGAAAGCACCGTCTTCATATCCTCAAATGAAGTTGCCGCCGCCTCGGAAAGCTGGCTGACCATGGATTCGGTAAATGTGTTTTCCGTCATATCCTCGGCAAACTGCCGATGATAATATTTCGATATTCCCCAGGAGGAAAACACTCCCACAAAGGTCATTACGCTTACGGTCAACAAAATAAAAAGCGTCAGTATCTTCCATTGAATACTCTTAAACATCGCTTCTATTCCTTATAAAAATAGTATCCGATTCCGCGGCGGGTCATGATATATTCCGGCTCACCGGGGTTATCCTCTATTTTTTCGCGCAGGCGGCTTATCGTAACGTCAACCGTGCGGTCGTCGCCTACATATTCATAGCCCCACACCTTTCTCAAAATGGTATCGCGGGAGCAAATTCTGTTCGGGGTTTCCGCCAAAAACCTCACAAGCTCAAATTCCCTTAAGGTAAGCTCTATTACCTTTCCTCTTTTTCTGAGCTCATAGCGTTCGGTATTTATGGTAATTTCTCCGATTTTTATATCGCCCTCGGAGGGCTCCGCCTCCTTCTGCGAAACGGTTCTTCTTAAGTTTGCCTTCACCCTGGCAAGCAGCTCCCTCACCGAAAACGGCTTGGTAACATAATCGTCGGCGCCGAGCTCAAGCCCCAGAATTTTGTCTATTTCTTCGCTTCGCGCCGTCAGCATAACTATCGGCACCTCGCTCTTCTGCCTGATTTTTTTGCAAACCTCAAAGCCGTCCATTTTGGGAAGCATGACGTCAAGCAGAACAAGGTCAACCTCCTCGCGGAGCGCAAGATTTAAGCCCTCCTCGCCGTCGGCCGCCGTCAAAACAAAATAGCCTTCCTTTTCCAGGTTGATTTTGAGAATATCGCTTATGCTTCTTTCGTCATCAACAACCAATATCTGTTTTTTATCCATATGTATCCCCCTATCAATAGCCTACCTCTTCATCTATTATAATTACCTTTATTCTGTCTTTTATTCTTTGCCGAGCGATAACGGTATAGCTTGCGCATATCCTGCCGGGTGAGGCGCAACCGTCGGTCATGCCGGACGCGGTAAGGCAATCGGACATGCACTCGCCGGCATTAAGGCAATAGGTTTGGCATGAAAGCCTTTTCGCATTTTGGGGAGCGGCAATTTTTTTCACTCTTTTTACCGCCTCGTCAAGATCGCGGACGATTTTGTTTTTTCCCACCACCACAATAACTGATTTGGGCCCGAAAAGCATTGCCGCCACGCGGTTTGAATTACCGTCCACATTGTAAAGCTCTCCGTTTTCGGTTACCGCGTTCGAGCTTGTGAGATACGCATCCGCAAAAAAGGACTCTCTGAATATTTTCTCCGTTTCCTCGGGCGTAAGCTCCTTTTTGTATCTGTCGAGAAAATTGTATTCTCCGCTTCGCAAAAGGTCGATTATTCCGCAATAGAAAAGCGTCATCGAGCCGCCGACGGCTACAGTTGCGCCCTTTTGCAAAAGCTCCCTCGTTTTTTCGCACGCCTCCGCCTTGGTTTTGACCAAATGAACCTCCATGTTGTTTTTTCTTAAATTTTCAACCGTTTTTTCAATATTCATAAAAGTACCTCCCATGCATTATTAACCGTATCCTCGGCATTAATCGCTTCGGAAGCCCGTTTCTTTTTGAGATAAAGCAAAAATTCAATATTTCCGCCCTGACCGGTCACCGGCGAAAATGTTAAGCCCGAAGGAAAAAAGCCCGTTTTTCTTGCAAATTCAACCGTTTCCTCTATTACCCTAAGATGCACGCTCCTGTCCTTTACAATGCCTTTTTTCCCGACGAAGCCGCGCCCGGCTTCAAACTGCGGCTTTATAAGGCACACACCCTCCGCTCCCTCATCGGTAAGACGGTAAAGCGAGGGCAGAACCTGCTTTAACGATATAAAGGAAACATCGCAGGTGAAAAAGGTGCATTTTTCGTCAAGCCGAAGGCTTCTTATGTCCGTCCTCTCAAGGTTAATGACTCTTTCGTCCGCCAAAAGGGCGGGAGCAAGCTGAGAGTGCCCCACATCCACGGCGTAAACCCTTGCGGCGCCGCGGCGGAGCATATAGTCGGTGAAGCCGCCGGTGCTTGCTCCCGCATCAAGGCACGTTTCTCCTTCAACACTTATATCGAAGCATTCAAAGGCTTTTTTTATCTTTTTGGCCCCGCGGCCGACAAAATCATCCTCCGCCGCAACGCTTACGGCAGTATCCTCTTCCACATCGATGCTCGGCTTCGTGATTACACGGCCGTCCACCGTAACGAAGCCTAAGGCGATAAGCTCCTTTGCGCGGTCTCGGCCGCTTGCCAAGCCGTTTTTCACCATATATGCGTCCAGCCTCATTTTTTACCTCCGCAAAGCTCGGCTATTTTTTCGGCAACGCACTCGGGCGTAAGTAAGTATCTTTCCATAAGCTCCTCCGTTTTTCCGTGCTCAATAAATTTATTCGGAAAGGCCAATATTTCGCCGTCGCATTTTAAATGCGCGAAGATTCCTTCGCCCATACCTCCCTTTTTCACGTTTGCCTCCAAGGTTATAAGCCGACCTGTTTTTTTAACCGATTTTTCGATTGCCTCAAAATCCGTGGGGTAAACTGTGGAAAGCTCAATCACTTCAACACAGAAGCCGCTTTTTGCCGCCGCGTCAAGCGCGGTTTTTGCCATCATTCCCTCCGCCGCAAGCGTTATGTCCGCCCCCTCGGATAAAATTTCAGCCCTTCCGAAGGCGAACCCTTCGTTTCCGCTCAGAAGCTCGGGCCCCTTGGGATATCTTATTGCAATCGGCGCCTTGTGAACAGTCACCGCATAATTTATCATTTCGGAAAGCTCCGCGAAGGAGGAGGGCGATAAAACCGCCATTCCCGGTATATTGCCGAGATACGACAAATCGTATATTCCCTGGTGCGTTGTTCCGTCCGCGCCGGGAAGCCCCGCCCTGTCAAGCATAAACACAATATGAAGCCCGTTGAGCGCGGCGTCATGCCAAAGCTGGTCATAAGCGCGCTGCATAAACGTGGAATAGGTGCAAACAACGGGAACAAAGCCCTCGCGGGCAAGCCCCGCGGCAAAGGTAACCGCATGCTCCTCCGCTATTCCGCAATCGAAAAATCTGTCAGGATAGCAGGCGGCAAAGCCGGAAAGCCCGCAGCCTTTCGTCATCGCCGGGCAAACGGCAACAAGGCGCTTGTCCTTTTCCGCCAAAAGCGCAAGCTCCATCCCCGCCGCATCGGAAAAATCGTTTTTTATGCTGTGCGTCACTCCGTTTTTCACTTCAAATGCCGAAATACCGTGAAAACGCGACGGCTGCTTTTCCGCAAGCTCATAGCCCTTGCCCTTGACCGTTTTCACATGAAGCATAATGGGGCCGCCGATTTCCTTTGCACGGCTTATGTATTCCTCCAAAAGGTTAAGGTTATGCCCGTCTATGGGGCCAAGGTATTTTATACCGAAGCTTTCGGAAAACACACCGGGCAAAACCATGAATTTGACGCGGTCGCGGATGTGCCTTAAGAAGCGCTCCGCCGCGCCGCCCTTTCCGGGTATTGCCGAAAGCACACCCTTAACGTCCTTTTTCGCCCGCGTATAGCCGCGGCTTGTCCTCACCCTCATTAATATGCGCGAAAGCGCACCCACATTCGGAGATATGGACATTCCGTTATCGTTTAAAATTATAAGGATGTTTTTATTCGTGTTTCCGATGTTGTTAAGCGCTTCGTAGCACATACCGCCGGTCATGGCACCGTCGCCGATAACGGCAACCGTCATGCCCGCTTCGCCCTTTATCATTTTTGCGGAGGCAACACCGTCCGCAAGCGAAAGCGAGGTTCCCGAGTGCCCGGTATCGAAAAGATCCTCCTTGCTTTCGGCCCTTCTCGGAAAGCCGGAAAGCCCGTCCGTCATACGCAGGGATTCGAAGCCCCGCATGCGTCCCGTTAAAATTTTGTGCACGTAGCTTTGGTGCCCCACATCGAAAATCAGCCTGTCATCCTTCGAAAAATCAAACAAGCGGTGAAGCATAACGGTAAGCTCCACAACGCCCAAATTCGAAGCCAAATGTCCGCCCGTCTTGGAAACGCTCGAAATCAGAAATGCCCTTATCTCGTCGGAAAGCGTTCTGAGCTCATCCGTGCGGAGAGCGGCAAGCTCTTTATGCGAAATATTTTCTTTTAATATTTTTGTGTTTTCCATTTTCTTTTCCCTCTTTCGAAAATAAAAAGCGAAAACAATTTATCTTCTCGTATCGCATCACTGCTTAAAGGACTGCAAAAATAAGCCGCGGCGCTTGTCGGCGTATGCCCCTTTGCCGCCGTAGGTGTTGCCTTTAGGCACACACCTTTCCGTCTATATTATACCACTTTTTTTTCAAATGTAAATATTTTTACGAAAAAACGCTTCGGCTTTATATCCGAAGCGTTTTTTGATAGGCGGTGTCAGGTTGTCAGCAGCACGGTTTTTCCCTGCCGTTCGGTTTCCTTCATATCGATAATGCGCTGATTTGACAACCCCTTAAATTTAAGGGCTATATTATAAAGCTCCTTTTTGAACTCGCCGTCAACCAAAACGTCGAAAAGCGCCAAAAGCCTGTCCGTCACTTCGCAATGCGCCCTGCCGTAGGTAAGCTCCTCCAAGGTATAGCCCGAATAGCACCATATGTCCTTTTCCGGGAAGCGCGCCTTCATCCGCTCGATAAAGGGTAAAAGCGCACGCTGATTTTCCGCTTCCATGGGCTCACCCCCGAGAAGCGTAAGCCCCCTTATATAGCTTGGAGCCAAGCACGACAAAATATATTCCTCGGTTTCCTCGGTGAACCTTTCGCCCGACGAAAAGCTCCACGTTTCCTTGTTGAAGCAACCGTCGCAGTGATGTGTGCAGCCCGATACGAAAAGGCTGACTCTGACCCCTAAGCCGTTTGCGATATCGTGAGTTTTAATTGCTGAATAGTTCATAAATTAAAGATGCAGAACCCTTTCCTTTATTTCCTGCGTTCTGCCCTGATTCCAGAACTGAGAGCCGATATAGCCGCAGGTTCTTCTTGCAACGTTCATTTTCGCCTGGTCGCGGTTTCCGCAGGACGGGCACTCCCACACAAGCTTGCCGTCCTCCTCCTTTATTTGAATTTCGCCGTCATATCCGCATTCCTGGCAATAATCCGACTTGGTGTTAAGCTCCGCGTACATGATGTTGTTGTATATAAACTTCATAACCTCCAGTACCGCGGGGATGTTATCCTGCATGTTGGGTACCTCCACATAGCTTATTGCACCGCCGGGCGAAAGAGCCTGGAATTTTGCCTCCAACGCAAGCTTGGCAAAGGCGTCTATTTTTTCGGTTACGTGAACATGATATGAATTTGTTATATAGTTTTTATCCGTTACGCCCTTAATTTTTCCAAAGCGCTTTTGCAGGCACTTTGCGAATTTATATGTTGTGGATTCGAGGGGCGTTCCGTAAATGGAATAATCGATGTTTTCCTCCGCCTTCCAGCGCCTGCATGCGTCGTTCATTTTCTCAAGCACGCGAAGACCGAATTCCTCACCCTCTTTTTCGGTAAGCTTTTTGCCGGTAACCTCATAAACGCATTCCCAAAGGCCGGCAAAGCCCAGCGAAATGGTGGAATATCCGCCGTGCAAAAGCTCCGTTATCGGCTTCCCCTTCGGAAGGCGGGCGATGGCGCCGTATTGCCAAAGTATGGGAGCGGCATCGGAAAGTGTGCCCTCCAGCCGTTCGTGACGGCATCTTAAGGCCTTGTGGCAAAGCTCCAGTCTTTCGTCCAAAACAGCCCAGAACCGCTCCTCGTTTTTCGTTTCCTTGCAGGCGGTGCAGGCAACATCCACCAGGTTGAGCGTTACAACGCCCTGATTGAAGCGGCCGTAATATTTCGGTTTTCCGTTCTCGTCCACATAGGTGGTAAGGAAGCTTCTGCAGCCCATGCAGGGATAGCAATTTCCGTTTCCGTTTTTGTCTTTTTTAAGCTCAAACATGATTTTTTCGGAAATATAATCCGGAACCATGCGCTTCGCCGTGCACTTTGCCGCAAGCTCCGTAAGATACCAATAGGGCGAATCCTCGGAGATATTGTCCTCCTCAAGCACATATATAAGCTTCGGGAAGGCCGGCGTCACATAAACTCCCGCCTCGTTTTTAACGCCCTTATGCCTTTGCTTTAACACCTCTTCTATTATCAGCGCAAGGTCATGCTTCAAAATGGGATCCTTCGCCTCGTTAAGATACATGAAAACCGTTACAAAGGGCGCCTGACCGTTTGTCGTCAAAAGCGTTACGACCTGATACTGTATTGTTTGAACGCCGCGCTTGATTTCATCAAGCAGTCTTGCCTCGACGATTGCGTCTACCTTTTCGGCCGAAACCTCCACACCGGAGCTCTCAACCTCGGAAAGAACTTGCTTTTTTATTTTCTCTCTGGAAATTTGAACAAAGGGAGCGAGATGCGTTAAGCTTATGCTCTGCCCGCCGTATTGGTTGGAGGCAACCTGTGCTATAATCTGTGTTGCGATGTTGCAGGCCGTTGAAAAGCTGTGAGGCTTTTCAATCATCGTTCCGGAAATTACCGTTCCGTTTTGAAGCATGTCCTCAAGGTTGACAAGGTCGCAATTGTGCATATGCTGCGCAAAATAATCGGCATCGTGAAAATGAATTATGCCGCTTTCGTGCGCCTCTACCACGTCGTGGGGAAGAAGTATTCTCTTGGTCAAGTCCTTGCTTACCTCTCCGGCCATATAATCGCGCTGAACGGAATTTACCGTGGGGTTTTTGTTGGAATTTTCCTGCTTAACCTCCTCGTTGTTGCACTCAATCAGCGTTAAAATCTGGTTATCCGTTGTATTTGCGACACGTGCAAGGTTTCTTGTGAATCTGTATCTTATATATCTTTTGGCGGTTTCCGGTGCCCCCTGCAATATAATGTGGGTTTCGACAAGCTCCTGCACCTCCTCGACCGACATGGCCCTGCCGATATCACGGCAATAATCCTCGATAACGAGCGAGATATAATCGATCTGGCGATCGGTCAGCTCACGGCTGCCGGAGGTTGCCTCATTCGCACCTTCGATGGCCTTTTTTATTTTCAGTCTGTCAAACTCCTCCTCGGAGCCGTTTCTTTTGATAATTTTCATTTTTTATTTCCCCTTATAAATATCTTTGCTTTGTGCTTCATTATTATATAACACGCTTTACCATAAGTAAAACAAAAAATGTTGCATTTGCAACATTTTTGTGATATAATTCAATATGTAGTATATTTTGAATTCAAGCTTATCTATATATAGGGGGTAGCAAAATGTCCAAAATCACGGTATTTTCAGGTATAACACGCTCAGACCTCGCGAAATTAAAGGCCTGTATCGGGTGCGAGGAAAAATACTATATGCAGGGCGAGGAGATTTATTCCTGCGATTCGGAGCGCATTTTAAAAGTGGGAACGCTGACGGACGGCAGGGCAACCGTTCAATATTATTCGCACGGGCGGCTTTACGAAAAGCTACGAATCAAAAGCGGTGACGCCTTCGGCGAGCTTTTTTCGCTTCCGCCGCAGGGGCACAGTGTGAAAATTTATGCGGGAACGGACTGCTCGGTTTTGTTTTTCGATTATTCCGCGCTTTTGCGGCCGTGCGAAAGGGCCTGCTATTATCATTTTACCGTTTTGTCCAATCTTTTCAAGATGCTTTGTGCCGAGGCAACGGGACAAAACCTCAGGCTTTCGCTTCTTAAGGAAAAAAACGCAAAAGAAAAAATTCTTTCGTTTCTTGAAAACGAAAGAATTTCAAAAGGCTCCTCTTCATTTGAGCTTCATTTAAGTCAGGCGGAACTCTCAGACTATCTTTGCTTGGACCGAAGCTCACTCGCCCGCGCAATATCCGAGCTGCGCCGCGACGGAATTATAAATTCCAGGGGCAAGCATTTTGAGCTTTTACCCTAATTTGCGCAGGCTTTTTTAATAACCTCGGTCGCTCTTTCAAGAACGTCAAAGGGAATGTTAAGCGCCGGCAAAAGGCGCACCTTATCCTTTGCCTTTATAACAAGCACGCCCTCCTCACGGCAACGCTTTACGACCTCGTCCGCCGAAAGCTCGGTCTTTATACCTATCATAAGTCCCAAGCCGGACACACTCACAATGCCCTTTTCTCCGGAAAGGGCATTTTTCACATATTCGCCCTTTGCGGCAACGGAGGAAAGCAGCTCGTCGTCAATTCTTTTCAATATGCTTAAGGCACCCGCCGCGCACACGGGATTTCCGCCGAAGGTGGAGCCGTGACTGCCCGCAACAAGGTGTGACGCAACGTCCTCGCTCATAATGGTTGCACCTATGGGAAGTCCGCCGCCCAAGCCCTTTGCGGTGGATACGATATCGGGCTTGATTCCGTAATGCATATAACCGTAAAGCTTACCGGTGCGTCCGTTTCCGGTTTGCACCTCATCCGATATCAAGAGAATATCGTTTTTTCTCGCTATGTCCGCCATTGCGGCAACGTATTCTTTATCAAGCGGCATAACACCGCCCTCGCCCTGAACCGTTTCAAACATTATCGCCGCGCATTTATTTTCCTTAACCGTTTTTTCAAGCTCGCCGATATTGCCTGCCTCCACGTACAAAAAGCCGTCCGTAAGGGGTGTGAAATCCTTATGGAAAACCTCCTGCCCCGTTGCCGCAAGCGTGGTTACGGTTCTGCCGTGAAAGCTATTTACAAGTGTGATAATGTTATAATATTCCGAACCCTTTTTCTCCTCGGAATATTTTCTTGCCGCCTTTATCGCGCATTCGTTTGCCTCCGCGCCCGAGTTCGAGAAGAAAACCTTTCCCATTTCGGTTCTTTCGCAAAGCTCCTTTGCCAAAAGCACGCAGGGCTCACTGTAATAAAGATTGGAGGTGTGGGCAAGCCGTGAAAGCTGACCCGTTACCGCGCCTATCCATTCCTTATCCGCATGGCCGAAGGCGGTTACCGCAATTCCGGAGGCCATGTCGATATATTTTTTCCCGTCCTCGTCCCAAAGATACGAGCCCTCACCCCTTTTCAAAACAAGCGGAAAGCGCGAATATGTGTGAGCAATAAACTCACCGTCGTTTTTAATTATATCCATAAGTCATCACCCGTCAATAAACATTGTTCCGATACCTTCGTTTGTAAGCATTTCTATCAATATGGAATGGGGAATGCGCCCGTCGATGATGAACACCCTGTTAACGCCCCATTTTATGGCATTTATGCAGCACTCCACCTTCGGAAGCATTCCGCCGGCAATAACGCCCGAACGAATAAGCTCCGGTGCCTCGGCTGTTTTTATAACCGGAATAAGCGTAGCTTCGTCATTTTTATCCTTAAGTATTCCGCATATATCCGTCATGGATATAAGGCTTTCGGCGCCAAGCTCTCCCGCTATTTTGGCCGCCGCGGTATCCGCATTTATGTTGTAAACGTTACCCTCGTTGTCGCATCCTATGGTCGATATAACCGGGATATAGCCCTTTTCCAGCACATCCCTTATGGGCTGAACGTTAACCTCCGTAATGGAGCCGACGAAGCCCAGCTCCCTATCCTTCATTTTTGCGGTTATCATGTGCCCGTCGATTCCCGAAAGACCGATTGCCTTTCCGCCCTTAAGCTCTATCAAATTAACAAGATTCTTGTTAACCTTGCCGGCAAGCACCATCTGAACAACCTCAACCGTTTCCTCGTCGGTTACGCGAAGGCCGTTTGAAAATTTGCTTTCCTTGCCGATTTTTTCAAGCATTCCCGTTATCTCCGGACCGCCGCCGTGAATCAAAACAACCTTAACTCCGATAAGCTGAAGAAGAATTATATCGCGCATGACCGAATCCTTGAGCGAATCGTTCACCATGGCGTTTCCGCCGTATTTTATAACAACAATTTTGCCCGTATAATCTTGAATATAAGGCAGCGCGTGAACAAGTATCGACGCGCGGTCCGCATTTGAAATTTCCATTATTTTTTCTCTCCCGTCAGGTTCTGTAATCTCCGTTTATTTTAACGTAGTCATATGTAAGGTCGCAGCCCCACGCGGTGGCTTCTTCCGCTCCGGATTTTAAGCTTATAACAATCTCCACTTCGTCGCAAAGCAGAATTTTCTTCGCCTCATCCTCGGAAAAATCCACGCCCGCTCCGTTTTCGCAAACCATAATTTCACCGGCCGCGGATTTGAAGCTTACGTCGATTTTGTCAACATCAACCTCCGCCTTGCTGTAGCCTATCGCGCAAAGCACTCTCCCCCAGTTTGCGTCCGCGCCGAAAAGCGCCGCCTTGGTGAGCGAGGAGCATATAACGCTTTTCGCAACAGTCTTCGCGGTCTGCTTGTCCGCCGCTCCGAAAACGCGGCATTCGATAAGCTTGGTTGCGCCCTCTCCGTCGGCCGCAATTCTGCGGCAGAGGTTTACGGTTACGGTATTCAAGGCCTTCATAAAGGCATCAAACGCCTCACCCTCGGCGGTTATTTCCTTGTTTTCGGCCATTCCGTTTGCAAGCACCGTTACCATATCGTTCGTGGAGGTGTCGCCGTCAACGCTTACCATGTTGAAGGTTTCCGTAACATCGCTTGAAAGGGCTTTTTTAAGCATCTCGGGGCTGATCGCGCAATCCGTTGTGATGAACACAAGCATGGTTGCCATATCCGGATGTATCATTCCGGAGCCCTTTGCGATTCCGCCTATGCGGCAGGTCACACCGTCCGCCTCAAAGCTTACGGCAATTTCCTTAAGGCGCGTGTCCGTTGTCATGATTCCCTCCGCCGCCTTTTCGGAATTATCGCCCAATTCGTCGATAAGGCGGGGAATGCCTTCTTTTATCGGGTCGATTGACATCCGCTGCCCGATAACGCCCGTTGAAGCGACAACAACATCCTTTTCGTTGATGTTAAGCGCCTCGCCCAAAAGACGGCAGGTTTCCGCCGCGATTTCCCTCCCGTTGGAATTGCAGGTGTTCGCATTTCCGCTGTTGCAGATAATCGCCTGAGCATAACCGTCCGCAATATGCTCCCTGGTTAAACGAAGCGGCGCACCCTTAACAAGGTTCTTTGTGTAAACCGCCGCCGCGGACGCCCTTTTTTCGCTGAAAATCAGCGCAAGGTCGCGCTTGTCTTTGTTTTTTCTTATTCCGCAGTGAACGCCCGCCGCCGTAAAGCCCTTTGCGGCGCACACTCCGCCTTCGATTATTTTCATTCTTCCGATCCTCCTATATTTCAAGCCCGTAGGTAAGAGCCGCTCCGGTTACTGTGTTTAAGCATTCTATTGCCGCTCCCGACGCGCCTTTTCCCAAATTATCGTAGAGCGCAACAAGCAAAATGCGCTCCTCGTTTCCCAAAACGCCGATTTTCATACAGTCAAGCCCCGTATGCTCCGCCGCGGATATAAAACCGTCGGCGCCCATCGCCTCGTCAAAAAACACTACGGGCCCGTTGTATTTGTTTTTATAAGCTTCCTTTATATATTGTGCCGTTTTCTTTTTGCCGTCGGCGAAAACGGGAACAGTCACCTGCATGCCGCTGTAAAACGGTGCAACCACCGGCGAAAAGACGGGCGCATTCAAAAGCCCCGTAATACCCTGCATTTCTTTAAGGTGCTTGTGCTCTTGTCCCAAGGCATACTGCCGGGGCGCCGCAAGCCTTTTGTCCCTTCCCTCGGCCTCATATTCGGCAATCATTTTCTTTCCGCCGCCCGAATATCCCGTAAGCGAAAAGCAGGTCAAAAGCTCATCCCTCGCTATTATTCCGGCTTCGATAAGCGGATAAACCAACGCAACAAAGCCGCCCGCATGACATCCGGGAACGGCAATGCGCTTGGAGGCTTTCACCCCCTCGAAATGCTTCTTTGAAAGCTCCGGAAAGCCGTAAACCCAGCCCGCAGCCGTTCTGTGCGCGGTGGAGGTATCTATTATAACGGTTTCGGGGTTTTCCGAAAGCGCCACCGCCTCTCTTGCCGCGTCATCAGGGAGGCATAAAAAGGTAACATCGGACGAATTTATCGCTTCCTTACGCGCCCTCAAATCCTTGCGCTCCTCCTCCGAAAGCGTGATAAGGCGAATGTCCGATCTTTCCTTTAATCTGTCGTAAATTCTGAGCCCCGTTGTTCCGGCCCTGCCGTCTATAAAAATGTTCGTCATTGGGCATCGTCCCTTCCGCATTTTCGTTATTATTGTAATTATATGCATAATTTCTGCAATTGTCAAGTATTTTATCTCCATTTATGCATTTTTATGCATAAATATTGCAAAAGTGCATAATTTATGCAACTTTACGGTATATAAATTATGCCTCCTGACAGCTTTCGGCAGCTTCGACCCGCCATTCATGCCTCGGCAAAAAAGGCCCACATCGGTGATGTGACCCTTTTTTCGTCGGTTATTCAGATTTTTAAGAACGCTCCGTGTCGCCTTAACGCAGCCTGCAATTTCTTGACATCCGCGTCATTTACCGCGGAGTCCGTTTTCGCGGCCAAGGCGGCGGCAATTCCTGCGGCCTGACCGGTTATATAGCACCCGGGAACAACCCTTATTGAGGCTATCATATCGTGATCCGCGCCCATTGCCCTTCCGGCAACCAAAAGATTTGAAAAGCCCTCAGGCAAAAGCGAGCGGTACGGTATGGAATAGGAGCCTCCCTTGCCGTGGCGCCTTTGTACGCTCTTGTCAAAATCCCTCATGCCCTTTTCGTCCGCCGTTATGGGATGGATATCTATCGGATAGGAATAGCGCCCGATTTCATCGTCAAAGGGCTCCGCTTTGTCAAAATACTCTCCGGTCAGGGTGAAGCGGCAGCATATTCTGCGCGACTCACGCACGCCCAGGTAATCCGCCGTTCGCAAAAGCACCGCCTCCTCGCAGCCGGGGATGTAGCGCCTGTAATATTCTTCGTATTCCGCAAGCGAGCGCCTTGCAAAAACCATTGCATCGGAAAGCGATTCGGCGCTTCGGTCGTCCGTGCCGAAGGTGTGTCCCACATTCCCGAAGCCGACTCCGACCTCCGGGAAATTTGCCTTGATTCCCGGAAGAAGCATATCATATTGCGTTAAAACACCGTCGGAAAACGCTTGTCCTAAGCCCTTCCACTGCTCGCCGAGGCGCGAAAAATCCACCCCGCCCCAAAGACTGCAAAGGGTTGCCGACATTGCGCTTCCGTTTGCATCGCCGTATTCACATTCAGCGCCGGCAAGATGTGAGAAAAAGCCGCTCCCCGTAGTATCGATATAATATTTTGCGGCAACGGCATAGCTTCCCGAGGGATCGGACATTACTGCGTGGGAAATATGCCCCTTTTCCGATAAAACCGCATCCGTCACGCGTGTGTAGTAAAGCACCTTAACGCCGGCTGCGGCAAGAAGCTCGTCATACGCTCTTTTAAGAGGCTCCGGCTTAATGTTTTTCCACTCGCGGGTATAGGTGCATTCGCCGAAAAGCCTTTCGTGAATATCCCTTCCGAAGCCACCGGCAAGAAAATTTTCACCGTCGTCGAAATTCATGATTTCACCGACCATGGCAATCACACCGGCTCCTCCCGGGCTTCCCGACTGCTCCGCCAGAATAACCTTGTCGCGACCCAGCTCCCTCGCGCACATTACCGCCGCGGAAATTCCCGCCGGTCCGGCGCCCATGACCAAAACCTCCGGGCTGTAGCGAACGGCCAGCTCTTTAGAATATGTTAAATTCTCCAAAAAATCACCTCTTCGCTTAATTCTTCTATGATTATAGCATTATGTTTTCGTATTGTCAATTCGCAATTCTTGTACTTTACAAAATCAAGAACTTGTAGTATAATATAAAATACCGAGTAAATAATTATAAAAAAATCGGAGGTGTCCATGTGTTTGGAAAAATTGAAAATGTATTGGGTGACATTATAATAGATGAAGCGGTTATCGCGAAGATTGCCGCAACCGTTGCTTCGGCAAGCTACGGCGTTGTCGGTATGGCATACCGCTCCACCGCGGATTCGGTTGCAAGCGTTCTAAAGGGCGAAACCTCCTCCAAGGGGGTTAAGGTTTCGATTGACGAGGCATCAAGGCTTCACATTTCACTTCATATAATAACGCAGTACGGGCTTAATATATCGGCAATATGCGAAAGCATAATACACAACGTACGCTATCAGGTAAATGCCATGACGGGGTTTGAGGTTGATAACGTGCGCGTGTGCGTGGAGTCGATAAGGGCGAACGGATAACGGCATTTAAGGAGGATTTTGAAGTGATAAAAGAAATTTCTGCCGTGACTTTTGCTCTGATGATAAAGTCGGGCTCGAACAATCTTACCGCCAACAAAGCGGCGGTTGACGCATTGAATGTTTTCCCGGTACCGGACGGAGATACCGGAACGAATATGTCGCTTACTTTTAAAAATGCGGCAAGCAATATTCCGTACGATGCCGAGAGCGCGGATGAGGTTGCACGCGCGGCCTCTTCGTATACGCTTCGCGGCGCGCGCGGAAATTCGGGTGTTATTCTGTCGCAGATATTCCGCGGAATATCCGCAGGCTTAAAGGGAAAGAAAAGCTTTAACGCGAAGGATTTCGCACTGTGCTTGAGGGAAGGCGAAAGAAGCGCGTATCGTGCGGTTATGAAGCCCACGGAGGGTACGATTTTAACGGTAATACGTGCAATGGCCAACGCCGCCGACGGGGCCGAGGGTGAGGATTTTGTTTCCTTTTTGAGTGAGGTTGTCGAAAAAGGCAACGAAAGTCTTGAAAAAACCACCGACATGCTCCCCGCGCTTCGCCAGGCAAATGTTGTGGATGCCGGCGGGAAAGGACTTATGTGCATTTTTTCCGGCATGCTTTCCTATTTGCAAACGGGTGAGGTTGCGTCCCCCGGCGAGGAGGAGCCCGAAAAAGCGCAAAGCGCACAGGCGAAAATCGCCGCGGAGGACATTAGGTTTACTTATTGCACCGAATTTATAATCGAAAAATCCACAAAGGCAATCAAGGCCGATAAAATGAAAAGTGCCATTTCCAAAATAGGCGACTGTATGGTTGTTATCGACGATGAGGATATTATAAAGGTACACATTCACACAAACAATCCCGGCTTTGTGTTGGAGCATGCGGTTCGCCTTGGCGAGCTTTCGACGGTTAAAATCGAAAACATGAAGCTTCAGCACAGCAACATCGTCAATAAAGAAAATGAGCCCGAAAAAAAAGAGGAAAGCGCAATTGCACCTTCGCTTCCCAAGGTTAAAAACGCGGTTATCGCAGTCGGTGCGGGCGCCGGGGTGGAGGCACTCTTCAAGGATTTGGGCGCCGCAGTAATTTCCGGCGGTCAAACGATGAACCCGTCGACCGAGGATATTTTATCCGTTGCTTCGATGCAGAATGCCGATAACATTTTTATACTTCCGAACAATAAAAACATTGTCATGTCGGCAGAGCAGGCGGCGAAAATTTCCGACAAAAGCATTACGGTAATCCCCACGAAGAGCATACCTCAAGGGATTTCGGCACTTGTTGCGTTTATGCCGGATGCCGAAAAGGAGGAAAACGAGGAGGCTATGAGAGCCGCCTCGGAAAAGGTGAAAACAGGGCTTATCACCCACGCGGTGCGCGATACGGTGATTGAAGATAAAAGCATTGCCGCCGGCGATATTTTGGGTCTTTCGGAGGGAAAAATCGTTACGGTTTCCTCCGATGCGGTCGGCGCGGCAAAGGAAATCATAGGGGAAATCGCCGATGACGAATCTGAGCTTATTACGATAATTCTCGGCGAGGGCGTGACCGAGGAGGACGGTGCGGCGGTTTCGGCATATGCCGAGGAAGCCTTTCCGGATGCGGACGTTTCGGTTTATCGTGGCGATCAGCCGGTATACAGCTTTATTTTATCCGCGGAATAAAATTGAAAAAGGGCAGGGCGGCCAAGGCCGCCCTCGCCCTTATTTTGAAGGAGGGGACGGTGACCATGAAGCTTGACGACAGTATAGCATCGCTCAACAAGGTGGGAAAAAGCACGGCCGAAAAGCTTTCGAGGCTCGGCATTTTAACGGTTCGTGACATGCTTTATCATTTTCCCTTCAGAACGGAGGATCGTTCGGAGGAGAAAAAAATATGCGATATTACGGGCGAGGGCGCTGCGCTTATCCGCGCCAAGGTTCTTTCGGAGGCGGAGGTTCGCCGCATAAGAAAAAATTTTACGATATATTCCGTTCTTTTAAGTGATGGAACAGGGTTTTTAAACGCCGTGTGGTATAACAACAAGTACGTTGTCAAAAACCTAAAAAAGGGAGAGGAATATTCCTTTTACGGAACGATAAAAGCGGTATACGGCAGAGCTGAGATAGTTAATCCGATTTACGAAGCGAAGGATAAAATGCTTTCCACGGGAAGAATCGTGCCGGTTTACGGCTCCACCGCGGGGCTTTCGCAGAAAACCATGCAGGCGATTGCCAAGCAATGTGTGGAGGGCGCGCTTTCATTGCTTAACGAAACCTTGCCGCAGCATATAATGACGGAATACGGCTTGTGCGGTATCAAGCAGGCGATAAAAGGGCTTCACTTTCCGAAAACCGCACAAGAATATAACACGGCGCAAAGACGCATGGTGTTTGAGGAATTTTTCTTTCTTAATCTGGGAATGCGCCTTCTTTCGGGAAGAAGGCGGACGCTTTGCGGCACCCCCTACGGCTTTTTGAGCTGTTCGGACTTTGAGAAGGAGCTTCCCTTTAGCTTTACGTCGGCTCAAAGAAGGGTGTGCGATGAAATAGCGCACGATTTGGGCAAAAGTGTGCCGATGAACCGCCTTGTTCAGGGCGATGTGGGAAGCGGAAAAACCGCGGTTGCCGCCGCGGCGCTTTACCTCACGGTTAAAAATTCCCATCAGGGTGCGCTTATGGCGCCGACGGAGCTTTTGGCACGCCAGCATTTCGATTCGCTTTCGGCAATGCTTCCCGATATGAAAATTTCGCTTTTAACCGGCGCAACAAAGGCGAAGGAGCGCCGAGAAATATTATCAAGGCTTGAAAGCGGCGAAACAGATATTTTGATCGGAACGCATGCGCTTTTTTCCGAGGATGTCAAATTCCGCGACCTGACCCTTGTTGTAACGGACGAGCAACACCGATTCGGCGTTAAGCAACGTGCATCGCTGGCGGAGAAGGCTTTATCGGCACCGCATATTTTGGTTATGACCGCAACACCCATTCCGAGGACGCTGGCGCTTATTTTATACAGCGACCTGGATATTTCCGCAATTGACGAGCTTCCTCCCGGAAGACAAAAAATAAAAACCTATGCCGTCGGTGAGGATATGCGGCAAAGAATATATGCCTTCATTGACAAAAACGTTGCGGAGGGAAGCCAGGCTTACATTGTGTGCCCCATGGTTTCCGAAGGGGATGCGTCGGAGCTTAAGGCCGTGACTGAGTATGCCGAGAGGCTTAAAGCCGAGGTTTTTCCGCACATTCCCATGGGACTTGTGCACGGTAAAATGAAAAGCGATGAAAAGGATGCGATTATGAGCCGTTTTGCGGCGGGCGAAATAAAAATTCTGGTTTCCACAACCGTTATCGAGGTCGGAGTCAACGTGCCCAACGCAACGCTTATGGTAGTGGAAAACGCCGAGCGCTTCGGTCTTGCTCAGCTTCATCAGCTCAGGGGACGCGTAGGGCGCGGAAGCAAGCAAAGCTTTTGCATACTGATATCGGACAGCAGTGCCGAAAAAACCCGCGAAAGATTAAGTCTTATGACTAAAACCAACGACGGCTTTCTTATAGCGTCGAAGGATTTGGAGCTCCGCGGCCCCGGTGAGGTTTTCGGAACGCGCCAGCATGGGCTTCCCGAAATGAAGATAGGCGATGTGGCGCGCGACAGATCGCTTTTGGATGAAGCGGTTGCCGCCGCGGGAAGGGTGCTTTCGGCAGACCCCACGCTTTCGCTTCCGGAAAACGCGTTAATCAAAAAAAGCGTTGCCGAAATGTTCACCGGGAAAGGCGCCGAGGGGATGTTTAATTAGCATAGGTATTATTTTATGCCTCGTTTCTTAAAATCCTGCGTAAAAAAAGAGCAACCGCTTTTACGATTACTCTTGAAAATCGCAGCTGACAAAAAACACCGTAGATATACGGTGTTTTTTGTTTCAATTTATATTTCAATCCTACCGTCGATATTTTAGCCGAAAGATGCCGAAATTACGCTTTTTCAGGCGGGTTCGGATTGTTATCTTTCGGCTAACCGAAGGGAAGTCGAACTTGATATGCCTATGCTACAAAAATTAAAGTCTTT
>CAZRUB010000001.1:19618-30919 GCA_964603185.1 uncultured Ruminococcus sp. | reverse complement strand
CATCGATACAGAGGGCGGACTTAACAGAATCACCTTTAAGGACAGTGCCGATATTGCTTCCTGGGCTAAAAAAGAGGTTGGCTTTATGGCGCAAAAGGGCATAATCAAGGGCCGTGAAAACGGTGATTTTGCACCCTTGGACAATGCGACCCGCGCCGAGGCCGCGGCAATGATTTACCGCTTCACACAGATATAAGGCCTTTATGAGCTTGTGAATTTTTGCAAAAAACAAAACAAAAGCATGCGGCTAAAGCCGCATGCTTTTGTTTTTAAAATGCTTTTATTCGTAAAAGTTTCGGGAAATAACCTCCGCCTGCCATTCGGGAGAAAGGCTTGTGAATTTTGCGGAAAAGCCGCATACTCTCACTATCAGGTCGGGATATTTTTCAGGGTGCTTTTGGGCGTCCAGCAGAGTTTCCTTGGATACGCAATTAAGCTGGAGCGACATTACGGAGCTTTCGGCCGAGGCGCGGAGAAAGGCTTCGGCGCGGTCAAGGCTTATACCGCCGGGAAGAATGATGTTTACCACGGTGTTCCCGGCACATTCGGTGCGCGATAATGCCTTGAGGGAATTTATTACATCGGTTACACTTCGGATTTTTTTGAGCCGCGAGGGTGTGAGGCCTTGAGAAAAATAATCGCCGTTATATCTTCCGTTGGGCGTTGCGAGCGTCCGCTCTCCCCAGAAGCGTATTTCCGTATAGGTAAGGTGACCCATGTTTATTTTGCCGCCCTCGTTGGAGCGAAGCTCGGATAAAAGCGCATAAAGGTCGGAGTTGAATTTTCGGGCGAAGGAGCATGATTCCTCGCTTCCGTCGCCCCAGCCGGGAGCGTGTATTGCTTCCAGACGAATGCGCTCATTATCCTTAAAGTTGCTTCTGACCGCCGATAAAAGCTCGGAAAGAGTGCAGCTTTTCTTGTCAAAGCAAAGCGATTTTATTGCAAGGAGCGAGTCCGTCACATCGGGGAAGCCCACAAGCATGAAGGTGTCGTTATGATAGCGCGCACCACCCGCGGTGAAATCGCGCTTTTGCGAGATACAGTCCGAATAAAGCGAGGAAAAAACGGGGAGCGGGTCAACCTCCTCCCACATTTTCGCGCCCTTGTTGATAATGCGAAGGCGCTCTCGGAACAGGGTTCGTATATTCATAAGCGTGATTTTATAAACCTCATCAAAGGATTGTGCGTCGTCTATGGGCGAAAATCGCATGTTCACCTCCGCCATTTTATCGGTGAGCTTGTGGATTTGATATTCAAGTACCTTTAGAATGTTGACGTAGTTTCCGCCGCTTTGCGAGCTTTGGCAGTTGGGCGAAAGATCCCAGCAGCCCGATGCGATATAATCCTCGGCGTCCGATGGGGATATTCCGCTTTTTATAAGGGCGGGAATGCACGCCGAATCGTTTTGATAAAGCACGGTGCTTGTGCCTCGGATTATGGGCTTGTTCACGAGGTCGAGATATTCCTTCGGGGAATTTTCCGAAAAGCGGCATTTGATTTTCGGGAAGATGATTTTTTCCTCGTCGGTTGCCGTTAAAAACATTTCCGTAAGCTCGTTAAAAAGCGGGGTACCGTCCTTATTTAAGCCGCCCAAAACGTAGGTGTTTTCAAACTCATGGTCGGAGTAGCCCACCATTTTCATGTCATGGTCGTAGCGGCAGTCGAAGGTGAGCAAAAACCGCGAAATAAGGTCATACGCTTCGTTTTTTGTGATTTTTCCGTTTTTTATGTCGGAGGCGTAGAACGGATATAAATCCAAGTCTGCCCTTCCGAAGGAATTTACGCCGATTCCCTCCAGGGAGCCGATAACACTGCGCATAAAGGCGTAGGTATTCAAAGCCTCGTAAAAGCTTTCGGGCTTGTTCCACGGGCACCTTGCGGCGGATGCCGCGATTCTTTTGCAGTTTTCGTTATCGGGCTCGTTTTCTAAAAGCTCGGACGCTTTTTCGGAAAATTTCTCCGCGATTTTTTTGATTTGTAAAAGCCCTTCGGTTACCGCCCGCAAAAATTCACGCTCATGCTCATTTGTATCGGGCGAGGCAAGCATTGCCGCTGCGTCGGAATACACGCCGGACAGTCCCTTTTCGAATATCGGACGGTGATTTATCTGAAAGTGCTGGGAATTGTCGTTGTATTCGCCGCATACAAGGTAAAACAAGGCGCTTCGCTGGCGGCAGGTAAGCGCCCATTCCTCCTTGTCCCGATCTATGAATTTGTGTCGGTTTTTCCAAAAGGTCAAGCCGCCCGCGTTTTTGTGTCCGCGAAAATCCCTGGCACCGTCGGAAAAGCCGGGAACGACGCCTGTTTCGTAATAGAACGGCGAGCTTTTGAAAATTACCGGCGAAAAGCATTCCGCGATAATGCGGTACTGAAGCACCTTCATGTCGTAGGCGGACATACCTTCGGTTAAAGAAGCCTCAAAGGCCTCACTCGCGCGGGCGAGTGTATTTTCGGCGTCCGCGTACGATTTTTGCCGATAGTAGTCCCCGAGCTCACTTCTCAAAGTTGAATAATTCATAATGAAATCCCCTTTTTTGCTTTTTCATCTTTGATTTTAAATATAAAACGAAAAAAGTCCATGGCAAAATCGGAAAATTTGTAAAATCGGGAAATAAATATTTACCGAAGGAGGATTTTGTGATAAAATAAAGAAAAAAGCGGGAGGCGGGGAAAAATGGAGCTTTCACATTTGAAGCTCGACGAGATAAAGTATACGGCGCGTTTTGTTTCGGATGTGCCGAAATTTTCGTCGGTTAATAAAAGCTGGCACATTATGGGTGTGTATTTCGGGGGAAGGGCGCGGCATTTTTTTGCCGACCGTGAGCTTTTGCTTTCGGACAACACGGTGTTTTTCTTCAACAGGGATGAGGATTACAGTGTTATTGAGGAGGAAAAGGGCCTCGCTCTGGCAATTCATTTCACAACCGAAGAAGCGATTGAAACAAAAAGCTTTGCCGTGAGGGTTTCAAATATAGGTGAGTTTTCGAGGCTTTTCGATAAAATCGAGGCGGAGGTGCTTTCGAAAAATCGGTATTTGGCGCTCATTAAGGATTTTTACGCCTTCTCCGAGCTTGTGCAGGGCGTTTACGAAAAAAGCTTTTTTAAGACGGATAAAAGAATATCGGGAGCGGAGGAATATATTTTGATGCACTTTAAGGAAACGGACTGCCTTGAAAGGGCCGCGGCCTTAACCGGGCTTTCGCGCCGCCGCTTTAACGAGCTTTTTAAAAAGCACTACAACGCATCCCCCGCGGCATATGTGACCTATCTTAAAATTAAAAGCGCGAAGGAGCTTTTAAGGTACGAAAAAGCAAGCGTTTCGCGGGCGGCGGAGCTTTCGGGCTTTTCGGATATGTATTATTTTTCGAAGGTTTTCAAAAAGGAAACGGGGCTTACTCCGACCGAATATAAAAAAACACATAATAATTAAGGTTGCAAAATACCGCATTTTGTGATAGAATGTTTTGTGACGGAATAAAGTAAGCAAAATGCGGGAGGTGGAAAAATGAAATGCAGTCTTGCGGGCGTTACGTTTGACGTACAAAGTAAATTTCCACGTACGGAGGAAATGCTTAAGGGCTATGAAGCGGCGGGCGGTGACGGTGCCGTTTTGATAAAAATTACGGATGAGGAATTGCATAATGCAATGTTAAAGGACTTGTCCGTCGGCGCGGATTATCACGAAAGCCTTTGTGTTTACAGGAAAATTTGCGATATCCTTCCGTTTTACGACGCTTTTATGATGCATTCGGCCGTATTGCGCTTGAACGGCAAGGCCTATGCTTTTACGGCAAGGAGCGGAACGGGAAAGACGACGCATTCCCTGCTTTGGCATAAGCTTTTCGGCGCCGAATTCATAAACGGCGACAAGCCCTTGTATAAATATGAAAACGGCGGATTTTCCGCCTGCGGAACGCCGTGGAGCGGAAAGGAGGGCTTTAACAAAAACATTAAGGCACCGCTCTCGGCAATGTGCTTTTTGTATCAAAGCAAGGAGAACAAAATAAGGCGTTTATCGCCGGCGGAGGTTATAACAAGAATTTTCGACCAGGTGTATATGCCTACGGAGCGCGAAGGCAAGGAGCGTGTTCTCGGGCTCTTGGATAAGCTTATTGCGAATGTCCCGTTTTATCTTATGGGGTGCGACATTTCGCGTGAGGCGGCGGAGCTTTCGCTGAAAACCATGACGAAAGGGGAGAATATCGAATGAAAATAAAGTCTGAATTTATATTGAGAGAGGTTGCGGGGGAGAATGTTGTTATTTTTTTAAGCAATGAGCTTTCCGATAAGGTGGTTACCTTAAATTCCACGGGCGCGTTCCTTTTCGGACTTCTTAAGGAGGAAAAAACGGAGGAGGAGCTCGTTTCGGCGCTGACCGATGAATATGAAATCGAAAAAGAGGTCGCAAGGGCCGATATAAAGCGCTTTATCGAAAGTCTTTCGGCGATCGGTGCGATAGAAGGATGAAGGGGCTTTCCATCGGCATGAGGGATATGCTTCCGCTTATAAAAGAAACGCTTTCGGTCGGCTGCAGCTTTGAATTTATCCCCGGCGGGGAAAGCATGCTTCCGCTCATAAGGGGCGGTAAGGATGCGGTCACGCTTTCTCAGCTTCCCGAAAGGCTGTCCGCGGGGGATATAATTCTTTATGAGCGCGAAAACGGACAAGCGGTGCTTCATCGCATTATTTGGGAAAGAAAAGGCGAGTTTTATTTTTGCGGCGACCATCAAGTCTGTGCCGAACGCGGAATAACGCGGGAAATGATGGTGGGCGTCGTAAGCGGAATAAAAAAGGACGGCAGAACGATTTCGGTCAGAGAGGATGCCGACTATAAAAAATATGTGAAAAGGACACTGGCGAAAAAACGTATATTATGCGTGCTTTCGCGCTTAAAAAAATACATAATGGGGTGCATCGAAAATGAAAAAGGCAATAAAAAACGCAGTTGAAATCATACCCGGGCTGGTTGCGGCGCTTATTTTGGCATTTGCCGCGAAGCTTGTCGAGGGGCTTTTACCGGTAAAAATAATCGGTGCTTCGGTTATCGCATTGCTGGCAGGCATGGTGATCAATCGCTTTTTCCATCCGGCTTGGCTTAAAAAGGGGCTTAAATTCACATCGAAAAAGGTGCTTAAATTTGCGATTATTCTTCTGGGTGCGTCGCTCAGCGTAAATGTGATACTGGATGTGGGAAGAATGTCGCTTATGGTTATGCTTTTCACGCTTTTAACCTGCTTCGGCGGCGGATATTTTATAGGGCGTGCGCTCGGACTTAACTGGAAGCTTTCAAACCTTATTTCCGCCGGGACGGGAATTTGCGGCGGAAGCGCAATTGCGGCCATAGCGCCCGTTATAGATGCCGAGGATTCGGACATTGCATACGCTATAAGCGCGACGTTTCTTTTTGATATGGCGATGATTGTTCTTTTCCCGATTATGGGAAGGGCGCTCGGGCTTTCGGATATGGCATACGGGCTTTGGGCCGGCACGGCGGTAAACGATACGTCAAGCGTTGTTGCGGCAGGCTATGCTTTTTCCGACGCCGCGGGGGATTTCGCTACCATGGTTAAGCTTACGAGGACGCTGGCGATAATACCCACCGTTTTGGTGTTTACCTTTGTGAATATCGGAATAAAAAGAAAAAGCCATGCGGAGGAGGGCGGCAAAAAGCCGAACATCCTGAAGCTTTTCCCGTGGTTTATTTTGGGATTTTTGGCGCTTGCGGCGATTAACAGTATCGGCCTTATTCCCGCCGCGGCATCTTCCGCGGCAAAAACGCTGAGTAAATTTCTCATGGTCGGTGCGCTTGCGGCGATCGGGCTTAATACAAGCTTTGCCGAAATGAAAAAATCGGGCGCGGCACCGATGCTTCACGGATTTATAATATCCGCGCTTGTGGTGGTTGTTGCCATCGGCGTGGAATGGTTTATGGGAATCGTCTGAGCCGAAAACAAAAAAGGAACAGGATGAACCTGTTCCTTGGAGCTGGTGGTGAGAATCGAACTCACAACCTTTTCATTACGAGTGAAATGCTCTGCCATTGAGCCACACCAGCATTAATCAAACGCGACATATACTATTATATGAAAAAAAATCCCGTTTGTCAATAACAATCTTGAAAAATATTTAAATTTTTGAAAAAAATAAAGAAAATAAGCACGAAAAGGGGGGCGAAATTATGATAGAGCAGCACATATACGAAAAGACGGAGCTGGGGCTTTCCACATTTGCAAAATCCAAGGGGCTGGCGGAGGGTTATATCGAAAGCAATATACGCCCTTATTATTCGGCCGTTGATATTTTTTATCTGGAGGGGAAGAGTTTTCCGGGATTGAAATGTGCAATTCCGCTTTCGGACGGTTCGGTGCTTGTGGGAACCGGCGTTAAGGCGGACGGTGAGGGTCGTGCCTATATTCACAGCTTTGTGGCGAACGCCGCCTCGCTTTCGGTGCTTGCGGAAAAAAGCGGCTTTTTCACCGCTCCGCCCCCCGAAGGAGTAAAGGAATCGCCGGTGCTTCCTTCGCTTTCGGATATGGAATGCGGCAGAGCGGCGGGCTTTTTTAAAACGCTGAAAAGCATTAATATGAGCAAGGGGGAATATACGGCCCTTTTGGCGGCAATTTTTGCCTCGCGGGAGCAGAACAGAAATGTTTTCATATCGCTGGGGAAAAATGCGGATATCTCTGAGGCTGCGCTTCTCATGTCGCGTCTGTACGCGGATTTGCCTTACTACTTAAGAAGATGTATAGGGTTTTACACGCTTTACGGGGAGGTTTATCTGAGACCGGAGGTCAATATTTATTTCATACCGCCGGAAAAGCTTTCCCTTTCGAAAAAGGAAGCCTTTGTCGAAGGCTTTAACGTATCGAAGGATTATATTTTCGATATTGAAAATAAGCAATATTTGCATATAAACGATCTTAAGGAGGATGTGTCCGGCGAATATGTTGAGCTTACGGCCTCGTGCCTTGAGGGCGGAAAAAGGCAGGAGGAGTTTTTTGCGTTTGCCGAAGCGGTATCGCAGGGAATGAGCCATGAAAAAAGAATGTCGCTCAGATTCTACGATGACCTTGCTTATATATACAATATGCGTGAAAACGAGGAATCCCTCCCGTCAAAAATAGGAAGGGTAACGGTTGCCTTTTCCGAAATATTAAAAAGCGGAGCGGGGGAGGCCGTGGCGGAATGCTATTCCGAATTCATACGAATTTACAGAAAGCATTTGAAAAGCAGGCAAGCCGCGGCATCGATTGAAATATTGAGAAGGCTTGTGGCAAATTACGATAAATGCCCGAAGGTGCAGAAGGAGGAGCTTTACGACCTTTTAACGCTTGATATTGAGCTTTGCATGAAGGCGGAGGATGATGAGGCGGTATTTACGCACGTTAATGCGATGCGTGCCTCGGCGGAGCTTTATAACCGTATTACGGAGAACAAGATGCTGCCGAGCAAAAGCTTGATAAAGCGATATTTTACATATATGCTCGATAAAAAGCGAACAATTCATTCGCTTATGGAGTATGCGGACAGCGTGTATCAGGATATGCCGCAGATGAAGAAAAATTCTATTTTGCGCGATATGCTTTCCGAGCGTGCAACCGAGCTTTACAACACCTCCGGCGACAGGCTGGAGGCGGTGAAATACCTGGAAGGAAAATGTGCCGCATTGGAGGGGAAATATCCCGAAATAAAGGAGCTTTTCGCCTCCGTATACAATTATGCGTTGGAATCGGCGATGACCTCCGTTTCCGTTGCCGACATTACCCTAAGCCAGTTGGAGCGATTTCCCTTAAGGGGAGCGGAGGAGATAAACCCCGAATTAACGCTTAAGCATAAAATACTGCTTGCGGCGAAGGAGATTCTTGCCCTTACGGATGATTTGGCGCTTTCGTTCGTTAATTACGATGCGTTCGGCTTCGAACAGGTAGCCGGGAAGCTTTCGGATGATCCGACATCGGCGAAAAAAGCCGAGGGAGAGCTTAAGGCTCTGCTTAAACGAATTTTACCGGAAAAGAAGGCCTCGCCCAAAAGAATGCTTTATACCATCGAATATTATGTCGAAAGCACGGATAAGCCGACGGCGCATACGGATTTTGACGCTGTCTACAGCTTCATTGACAAGGAGCTTGAAGCTATGCCCTTCGAATTTATCGAATGGTATTTGTCCGGCGGGCTTTATATGACCCCGATTGTGAAGAACGGGCGAATCACAAGGGAGGTAAGCCCCAAAAAGCCGCAGCTTTCCGAGCTTTCGGCGTTTTACGATGCCACCGCAAGATATTTTTCCGGCCACGGGAGGGAGCTTGCGACCGAACGCGAAACGAAAAAAATGAAGAAGGCGCTCGATCGCGTTTCGCTTCTTCACCCCGATTATCGGGCGCTTACTCTTAAATTCAGAAAAACGCTCAACACCATAGTGAGGGAAAGCTATTCACCGTTAAAAAGGCTTGCCGTAAAGATAGCGTCCGCGAAGAATTTCAAGTTTGCGGCGCTCTGCGCGGGTTGTATATGCCTTGCGACTGCGGGCGCTTTTATAGGGTCGTGGGCGGCAAAAAAAATGAATAACGGCTCGGCGCGGATGAAAAGCTATGCCGATGCCGAAACAAGCAGTGTTTCGCGCTTTTCCTGGGCGGCGTACAAGCTGACGGGCGAGGGTGAATACGTGCCCGCCGCGGGGGTTATCGATGACGGAGAGCTTACCGAGGCCCTGGATTTTGACAGGGATGAAAAAATAGTGATATCTTTCGGTACCGAAACGGGCATAAAGGTGGACGGAATCAGCATTTCGGCGTTGTTGGAAAAGGAAAGCTCCGGGATTTCGGTGTTTGTTACGGATGAAAACGGCCGCCGTTTATCGGTCGGAATAAGCGATTATGACATTCAAAGCGGTGCCGCGGTTTATTCGTTTGCCGAGCCGATGACGGTTAAGAATATTATAATTGCTCCGACGGATAAGTCCGATGGCGGAAGTGCCGTCATACGTGATGTGAACGCTTATATTATTAATGAATGAGTGAATAATGTTAAAATGCTTTCAATAAAATGCTTTCAATAAAATGGTTTTAATCGATGATTTTTCGGCATATAACACTATTAAGGGGGCGATGGTATATGAAGGAGCTTGTGTTTTCGGGCACGGCGACGGCGCTTGTGACGCCGTTTAACGAAAAGGGTATTGATTTTGACAAAATGGCGCGCATGATTGATTTTCAAGCGGAAAACGGCATCGGTGCGCTTGTGATTTGCGGAACTACGGGTGAGGCTCCGACGCTTTCCGATGAGGAGCATCTGGAGGCGATAGAGTTTGCAAAGGTACATTCCGACGGCAGAATGAAAATTATTGCCGGAACCGGCAGTAACAATACGGAGCACGCGGTATTTATGAACAGGGAGGCGCAAAAGCGCGGAGCGGATGCGCTTTTATGGGTGACCCCGTATTACAATAAGGCAACGCAAAAAGGGCTTATAAGGCATTACGAATATCTTGCGTCCTCGGTTGATATTCCCGGAATTTTATATAATGTGCCTTCGCGTACGGGTGTTGACATTTTGCCGGAAACGGCAGAACGGCTTTCGAAAACAGAAAATATCGTCGGAATAAAGGAGGCAACGGGAATTTTGGCGCGCACGGTGGAAATCATATCCCGCTGCGGGGATGAGCTTGCGGTGTATTCGGGCAATGACGATGTGATTGTGCCGATGATGAGCGTGGGAGCGAAGGGAGTTATATCGGTGCTTTCCAATGTATGCCCGCGGGAAACGGAGGAAATGTGCTGCCTTTGCCGGCGGGGAGATTTTAAGAGCGCGGCAAAAATGCAGATAAAATATTATCCGTTGATTAAGGCCTTGTTTTCGGAGGTTAACCCTATCCCCGTGAAAAAAGCGCTTTCGTTTATGGGACTTGATTCCGGAATTTTAAGACTTCCGCTTTGCGATATGGAGGAGAAAAACGCGATGATATTAAAGGGCGAAATGAAAAAGCTGGGTATAATATAAAAAGCTCGGAAAAAGGTATTGACAAAAATCGATAATTGTGATAAAATGCTGAGAAAGCGATGAACGAACGAGAAGTAGCCTTATTTTAAGAGCCTTGAAGAGAGCTGTCGGTTGGTGTGAGGCAGTGCCTTTTATAAGTGCGAATTACGGTTCGGGAGCTCCGCACCGAAGGAAACGGTAGGCTGCGGCGGTGGCGTCCGTTACAACGCGTGAGTAGTACGGTAGAATGGTTTTTTGTTACTCAATGAGGCAGGGTGCCGTGAGGGCTCTGCGAATTAGAGGTGGTAACGCGGATTTATTGTCCGCCCTCTTGAATTTTATTTCGGGAGGGCGGTTTTTTTATTGCCGAAGCCGTTCTTCAATAAAGAAAGGATTGATATTATGGCAGTAAAAATTATTATGTTGGCGGTGTTCTTCGGTATTATGGTAGGCGTGGGCTTTTATTGTAAGGCTCATACGAAGGATGTTTCGGGCTTTGTTTTGGGCGGTAGAAGCGTGGGCCCATGGCTCACGGCGTTTGCATACGGAACAAGCTATTTTTCGGCGGTTATTTTCGTCGGATACGCCGGTCAGTTCGGTTGGAAATTCGGTGTTGCTTCCACGTGGATAGGCTTGGGCAACGCGTTTTTGGGCTCGCTTTTGGCTTGGGTCGTGCTGGGAAGGCGCACCAGGCTTATGACGCAAAGGCTCGATACCGCGACGATGCCGGAGTTTTTCGGGAAGAGGTACAACAACAATGTGTTGAAAATTGTTTCGTCGATTATAATTTTTATTTTCTTGATTCCTTACACGGCGTCGCTTTATAACGGCTTGTCACGTCTTTTTGCGATGGCGTTCAAGGTTGACTATGCGGTTTGTGTGGCGGTTATGGCGTGCCTTACGGGAATTTATGTTATCGTGGGCGGCTACATGGCTACCGCGATTAATGATTTTATACAGGGTCTTATAATGCTTGTCGGAATCGTTGCGGTAATTTTTTCCGTGCTTTCCGTAAACGGCGGCTTTATCGGCTCGTTAAATGCGCTGGCGAACGTTACGGATGAGGCGGTATCGACCGCTCCGGGGGCCTTCGCTTCCTTCTTCGGGCCTGACCCGCTCGGCCTTTTGGCGGTTGTTATTTTAACCTCGCTCGGCACATGGGGGCTTCCTCAGATGGTGCAGAAGTTTTATGCTATAAAAAGTGAAAAATCGATCAGCAAGGGAACGATTATTTCCACATTATTCGCGGTTATTGTCGCGGGCGGCTGCTATTTCCTCGGCGGCTTCGGAAGACTTTTTTTGACAAATGATGAGGTTATGGCCGAG
>CAZRUB010000001.1:0-19608 GCA_964603185.1 uncultured Ruminococcus sp. | reverse complement strand
CCATGATGGAAAAAATGCCCGAGTTTTTGATAGCGGTCGTTATCATTTTGGTGTTGTCGGCATCCATGTCCACACTGTCAAGCCTGGTGCTTGCTTCAAGCTCCACCTTAACGCTTGACCTTATTAAGGATAACATTGTTAAAAACATGAGCCAGAAGAAGCAGGTGCTTTATATGCGTGCGCTTGTTGTGGTATTTATAGCGGTTTCTGCCGTAATCGCAATTGTGCAATACAGAAGTAACGTTAATTTTATAGCGCAGCTTATGGGCGTGTCGTGGGGCGCGCTTGCGGGCTCGTTCCTGGCGCCGTTCTTATACGGTCTTTATTCCAAAAAAGCAACAGGTGCCGCGGCTATGACAAGCTTTGTTTTGGGAACCGGAATAATGACGTTAAACCTTTTTGCGAGAGAGCTGTTCCCCGCCACTTTGCAGTCGCCCATCAATTGCGGTGCGTTTGTAATGCTTCTCGGACTTATCGTTGTTCCTTTGGTAAGTGTGTTTACGAGGAAGCCCGATAAAAATGAAGTTGAAAAAATGTTCTCATGCTATGAGGAGAGAGTGAGCGTTCCCAAGAGAGAGGCGCTCGGAGAAGATTAAAGGAGTGTTTATATGCCTATTACGGAATTTCTTGAAAGAAACGCGCGGTTCCACCCGGATGATGTAAGCTTGGTGGAGGTTAATCCCGCGAGTTGCCCGGACTCTGAAATGTCATGGCGCGAGTACAGCCTTGTACAGGCATCGAGCAGTGAAAAATACAGAAAAGAGATAACCTGGAAGGAATTTAATACCGAAGCCAACCGCTTTGCCAACCTTCTTTTGACGCGCGGCATAAAAAAAGGCGATAAGGTTGCGATTTTAATGATGAACTGCATTTCGTGGCTTCCGATATATTTCGGAATATTAAAGTCGGGTGCGGTCGCGGTTCCGATGAATTTCCGTTTCTCGTCCGATGAAATCGAGTATTGCACCGACCTTGCGGATGTGGATACCTTGATTTTCGGCCCCGAGTTTATAGGAAGAATCGAGCCCATAAGGACGAAGCTCAGAGTAAAGAACTATTTCTTCGTGGGAAAATGCGAGGAAACACCCGAATTTGCGCATAACTACGGAAAAATGATTGCATACTGCTCCACAACGGCGCCCGCCGTTGAAATATCGGATTCCGATGACGGTGCGATATATTTTTCCTCGGGAACAACGGGCTTCCCAAAAGCAATTCTTCACCGTCACAGGGCGCTTGTCGCGTCGGCAACGGTGGAGCAGAAGCATCATTCGCAAACGAAGGAGGATGTGTTTTTGTGTATTCCCCCGCTTTATCACACGGGCGCGAAGATGCACTGGTTCGGCTCGCTCATATCCTGCAGTCGCGCGGTAATATTGCGCGGAATCAAGCCGGAATGGATACTTCGCACGGTATCGGAGGAGAGGGCTACGATTGTGTGGCTCCTTGTGCCCTGGGCACAGGATATTTTGGATGCCGTTGAGCGCGGCGAAATTAATCTTTCCGATTACAGGCTTTCGCAGTGGCGGCTGATGCATATCGGCGCTCAGCCGGTTCCTCCTTCGCTTATAAGGCGCTGGAAGGAGGTTTTCCCCGAGCATGAGTATGACACAAACTACGGCTTGTCCGAATCGATCGGGCCCGGTGCGGTGCACCTTGGGGTGGAAAACATAAAAAAAGTTGGCGCAATCGGCGTTCCGGGCTATGGATGGCAGGTTAAAATCGTGACCGATTCCGGTGAGGAAGCGAAAAACGGAGAGGTCGGCGAGCTCTGCTTAAAGGGCGACGGCGTTATGAAATGCTATTATAAGAATCCCGCCGCAACGCGCGAGGTTTTGACCGAGGGCGGATGGCTTTATACCGGCGATATGGCGAAGCGTGACGAGGACGGCTTCATTTACCTTGTTGACCGTAAGAAGGACGTTATCATAGAGGGCGGAGAAAACATCTATCCCGTTCAGATTGAGGATTTCTTAAGGGCGTATCCGAAGGTAAGCGATGTGGGTGTTATCGGCTTGCCGAATGAGCGGCTCGGAGAAATCACCGCCGCGGTTATCCAGGTTAAGGAGGGGATGACCTGCACCCGTGAGGAAATCGATGAGTATTGTATGGCACTTCCGCGCTATAAGCGTCCGAAGGAGGTTATATTTGCCGATATTCCCCGAAACGCAACGGGCAAAATTCAGAAAAACGCTCTCAGAGAGCGCTACGGTGCTTCCCGCTTGGTTGAGGTTGAAACAAGCAAATAAGCTGCCTGTACGGGCATTAACGGCCCTTCTCTTTCAACTAAAGAAAGCAAAATGGCGAAGGTATAAAAAAAGATGCTCACTCGGGCTTTTGCCCGAGTGAGCATCTCTTCTTTCATGTGTTTTACGGAGCGAAGGGCTCCGCTTTTTTTATGGTCATGTTATAGCCGGTGACCTGCCAAATGTCGCCGTCGGGCGATAAAATGTCAAAATCCGAATAACTGTAGGGGGCAAGCCTTGTAAGCGTTTCACCGTCGTAGGTGAAATATCCGTCATTGACGGCGGAAACATCATGATAGCAGTTTTCTGCAAGCATGGGGGAAGGGCACCATTCGCACTTTAAATAGAGCGTGCTTCCGACCGCTCCCAAAAGCGAAACGGAGTTATGGTCCGGAAAGCTGTCGGTAACGTTTGTAACCCTGCCGTCGGCGAGCTTATAAAGTATGGTGTTTGAAAAAAAGTGGCGAAAAGTCGTCTGTCCGTAGCGGCGAACGGTGAAATATGTTCCTGAGTCGGTTTTTACAACGCTTACGGGAATAAGCTCGTTCCCGATGAAGTACGGTGTCTTGTCAACGACGATATAAAGATACTGGCAGCGGGTGCCCATGCCGGAGCCGTCGGCATACCAGCCGGAAAATCGCTCTGTAACCTCAATAAAATCAACGCCGTCCACGGTTTCGCCGTAGCCGGAAACGCTCACGCCGCTTTGAGCGAAATCCGCCGGGTCAAAACGGGTGAAATCATTAACCTCGGGAAGGAGGGCGCCGAATGCGCGCACTTCATTCGTTTCCTTGTCATATGTTACCTCGGCGTCGAATACGGTGCTTGACGCACTCTGCTCCGGACGGGTATAGCCTTCAAGCTCGGTTAAGGTACCTGCCTTAAGATCTAACTTTTTGTAGTAATCGCACTCATCCGAGGAAAATGCGCCCGAAAGGTAAGATGTATAATAGCTTTTGTGAAATCCGAAAACGACGGAGTCGGAAGCCCTTTCGATAATCGATATTTGACCGATCAAGGGCGTTCTGTAGTCGGTTTTGATAGTGAATTTACCGGGCTCCCAATTCGTGGACCAGCCGAAATCGTTTACGGCGAAGCTGTAGGTCATCGGAAAATATGTTACGCCGCGGAAGTTCAGCAGCGGATATTCCTCCTTGGAATTGTCGATTTTTCTTCCGTTTATGTATATGGGGTATTCGGGAAGCTCCGCCTCGTTATAAACGGGATTAACCGTTGTGTCGTAGACGGGCAAGGAATTGTTGTATGTGGGAATATACGAAATGAAAAGCCCCTCACTCTCGGAAAAGCTTGATGTTAAGTTAAGGGAGCGGCAGTAATCGTAGGTCAGCGGAAAATAGGTCACGTCCTTGTAGGATAACAGGGGATAAACGGAATCCTTATAGTATACGGAGGAATCGTTTATCATGCATTCATAATCGGGAATTATCACCTTTTCCTTCGCTTCGGCCGTGCAGGCGAAGGTGGCAGCGGCCGCCAGCGCCGCAATAAACGGGAGTGTTTTTTTAAGCTTCATTTTGTTGTCCTCCTTTATGCTTCGGGTCTTGTAGCCTAATTATATTTTAGCATACATGCTATGCCGAGTCAAATTAAAAATTTATTAAATAAAGCTTAAAATTTCATTAAAAGGAAGCGATTTTTTATTTACAGCTTGAAATATTTAAAGTTATGTTGTATAATAATAGATTAGGAACGTGTATTTAAAAGCAGAAACGGTCTTTCGGCTTGGCTTTTATGTGTTTAAGGAGTGATATAGCGTGGCAAATACACGAAAAAATTATATTCTGCCTCTTATTCCGGTAAGAGGATTGGTGGTTTTTCCGTCAATGGTGTTGCATTTTGACGTTGCCAGACAGGTTTCCGTGGAGGCGCTTACGGCGGCGATGGAGGCGGATCGGCTGGTTTTCCTGGCGGCACAGAAGGATATTTCGGTTGAAGCGCCCAAGGAAAATGATATATACGAAATCGGTTGCATTGCGAGAATAAAGCAGCTTTTAAGAATGCCCGGCGGAAACATAAGGGTTTTGGTTGAGGGTGTGAAGAGGGCGAAATGCCAAAGCATGGATTTCGAAAGCGAAAAATTCATTTTATCGCGTGTTCGCGCGGTGGAGGAGGCCGAAGCCGAATATGAAGACAACGGCTATGAAGCAACGGTTTTAAGGATACATGAGCTTTTGAAGAAAATATCCGAAATGAGCGGCCAGATAAATATAGATGTCATAAATTCCGTTGCGCTTCGCGACAATCCGGGACAGATGGCGGATTCCATTGCGGCCAATGTTTTCGTTAAGGTGGAGGACAGGCAGGCGATTTTGGAGGAAGCGGACGTAAAGGAACGCGTGCTCAAAGCCCTTGAAATATTGGAGCGCGAAGCCGGCATTTATGAGCTGGAGCAGCAAATTGCGCTGAAAACAAAAAAACAAATAGACAAAAACCAAAAGGATTACCTTTTGAGGGAGCAACTGCGTGCAATTCGCGGTGAGCTCGGCGAGGAAGGCGGCGAGGAAGAGGAATATCTGAAAAAGCTCGAAGAAAGCGGTATGACGGGGGAAGCGGCAAAAACGGCGGAAAAGGAAATTATAAAGCTTTCATCGATGTCGCCCTCATCCGCCGAATACGGTGTGATCAAGCAGTGGCTCGATACTGTGCTTTCGATTCCGTGGAAGGATGAGGTCTTGAACGAGCCCTCGGTTCCCGAGGCGGAGGAAATTTTGGAGCGTGACCATTACGGCCTTAAGCAGGTTAAAGAAAGAATTGTGGAATACATTGCCGTTAAAAAGCTTTCGGGAAACGCAAAGGGCACAATACTTTGCCTTTTCGGCCCTCCCGGAGTGGGCAAAACCTCAATCGCAAAATCGATAGCGGAGGCGACGGGCCGCGCCTACGTCAGGATGAGTCTTGGCGGTGTTCGTGACGAGGCGGAAATAAGAGGGCACAGAAAAACCTACGTCGGGGCAATGCCGGGAAGAATAATCAATGCCGTAATACGGGCAAAAAGCAGAAATGCACTTGTTTTGCTTGACGAAATAGATAAGCTCGGCTCCGATTTTAAGGGGGATCCGGCATCCGCCATGCTGGAGGTTTTGGATTCTGCCCAGAATAATGCCTTCCGCGACCATTATGTGGAGCTTCCGGTGGATTTATCGCAGGTTTTGTTTGTCACAACCGCGAACAGCTTGGATACGATACCGCCCGCGCTTTTGGATAGGCTTGAAGTGATTGAAATTACCGGATATACCGATTCGGAGAAGCTTAACATCGCAAAAAATTATCTTCTGCCGCGCCAAATGAAGGAAAACGGGCTTAAGAAATCCAATCTGCGTATGGGCGAGGCGGTCATTTCAAGGATAATCGAGTGTTATACAGCCGAGGCCGGCGTGCGCAGGCTTGAACGAACAATCGGCACAGTGGCGAGAAAGACCGCCGCAATGATTGTTAAGGACGGCAGAAAAAGCGTGACGGTTACCGAAAAAAATTTGGAGGACTTTTTAGGGCCGGCCAAATACGAGAAGGAGCTTATGGAAAAGAAAAATCCTCCCGGCGTTGTAACGGGGCTTGCCTGGACAAGCGTCGGCGGAGTTACGCTGACGGTTGAGGTTTTGGTTATGGACGGAACGGGCAGGATCGAGCTTACCGGAAGCCTGGGCGACGTTATGAAGGAATCGGCAAAAACCGCCGTAAGCTTTATAAGAAGCCGCGCCGATTATTACGGCGTGGAGAGTGATTTTTACAAGAAAAAGGATATTCACATCCACTTTCCCGAGGGGGCAACGCCGAAGGACGGCCCTTCCGCCGGTATTACCATGGCAACGGCGGTTTTAAGCGCGCTTACCGGCGTTTCGGCAAGAAGCGAGGTTGCGATGACCGGTGAAATTACACTGTCGGGAAGGGTGCTTCCCATAGGCGGACTTAAGGAAAAAATGCTCGCGGCATACCGTGCCGGCGCAAAAACCGTTATAATTCCGGACTCAAACAGAAAGGACCTTAAGGAGATAGATAAATCGGTTACCGATAAAATCAACATAGTTCCCGTCAAAACGGTGGATGAGGTGTTCCTGACCGCGCTGGAGGATGTAAAAAAGGCGGATTCCGCACTTTTATATCACGAGCATGAAAAAAATGCGGAGAATTTACGGTGTAAAGGAGCGGGAAAATGAATTTAAATAACGCATCGCTTGTTATAAGCGCGGTTTCCGAAAAGCAATATCCGAACACCGATTTCCCGGAGGTTGCGTTTGCAGGGCGCTCCAATGTCGGGAAAAGCTCGTTCATAAATAAAATACTGAACAGAAAAAATCTTGCGCGCACAAGCTCAAAGCCGGGAAAAACGGCAACGCTGAATTTTTACAATATCGACAACGCGCTGATGCTGGTGGATCTTCCGGGCTATGGCTATGCCGCGGTTTCAAAGGCCGAAAAGGCAAAATGGGGCGAAATGATAAACCATTATCTTTACACCAGAAAAAATCTCGCAACCACATTTTTGATTGTTGATATAAGGCATAAGCCGACGCAGGACGACTGCATGATGTATGATTTTATCAAAAGCCGCCAGGACGGATGCGTTGTGATTGCAACCAAGGCGGATAAAATAGCCAAGACGGCGACAGAGGCTCAGCTTTGCTTGGTGAGCGATACGCTTAAAATGGACGATAAGGATATTTTAATTCCGTTTTCCGCAGAAAAAGGAATGGGAGTTGACGAAGCGCTGGAGGTGCTTTATGGTATTGCTGAAGGAGGCCTTTGATTTAGCGTTTTCCGAGGCCGAAAAAGCGGTGCGGGAGGGAGATGTTCCCGTCGGCGCCGTTATCGTTTCGGGCGGTGAAATCGTCGCGGCCGCTCATAATGAGCGCGAGAAGAGAATGAGTCCGACCGCACATGCCGAAATTTTGGCGATAGAGGAGGCCGCCGCGGGACAAAGGGATTGGCGGCTTTCCGACGCATCGCTTATCATAACGCTTGAGCCGTGCATAATGTGCGCCGGGGCAATAATAAATTCGCGGATAAAAAACATCTATTTTTCGGCGTATGACCGTGAGGCGGGAGCCTGCGGGGGAAGAATAAATGTTTTCAACAAGAGCTATACGATCTGCGGGGGGCTTTATCTTCCGCGCGGAGAGAAGCTTATTACAGATTTTTTTAAAAACCGAAGAAAGGACTGAATAATATGGAGAAGGAAAAGTTTTATATAACCACAGCGATTGCATATACGTCGAGAAAGCCTCATATAGGGAACACCTACGAGGTTGTGCTGACGGATGCGGTAGCCCGCTTTAACCGCCTTATCGGCAAGGATGTTTTCTTCCTTACCGGAACGGACGAGCATGGACAGAAAATAGAGGAAATTGCAAAAAACGAGGGTATTACTCCGAAGGAATATGTTGATAAGGTTGCCGGAGAGATAAAGAAAATTTGGGATCTTATGGGCGCAAGCTACGACAAGTTCATAAGGACAACGGATGAGGAGCATGTCAAGGCAGTACAGAAGATTTTCAAGAAGTTCTATGACCAAGGCGATATTTACAAGGATGAATACGAGGGACTTTACTGTGTTCCCTGCGAATCGTTCTTCACGGATACCCAGGCGCCCGACGGCATGTGCCCCGACTGCGGAAGGCACTTGAAGCGCACACACGAGGAGGCTTACTTTTTCAAGATGAGCAAGTACCAAAAGCGTCTTGAAGAGTATATAGATGAGCACCCGGATTTTATTCAGCCCGAGGCAAGAAAGCGCGAGATGGTAAACAACTTCATAAAGCCCGGAATTCAGGATTTGTGTGTTTCGAGAACCTCCTTCAAATGGGGTATTCCCGTAACCTTTGACGATAAGCATGTTATATATGTGTGGATTGACGCGCTTTCGAATTATATAACGGCGCTGGGCTATGACGTGGATAAAAAGGGAAATAACTACAACAAATATTGGCCGGCAAACGTGCATATCATCGGCAAGGATATTTTAAGGTTCCACACGATTTATTGGCCGATTATGCTTATGGCGTTGGGAGAGCCGTTGCCCGAGAAGATTTTCGGCCATCCGTGGCTTTTGTCCGGCGGGGACAAGATGAGTAAGTCCAAGGGCAACGTAATGTATGCCGATGACCTTGTACGTCATTTCGGCGTGGATGCCGTAAGATATTATGTTCTTCGCGAAATGCCTTTTGCGGCGGACGGAACGATTACGCTTGAAACCATCATTTCGCGTTATAATTCCGACCTTGCGAACACCCTCGGAAATCTTGTTACGAGAACCGTCGCCATGATACAAAAATACTTCGGGGGTACGGTGACGGGCACCTCGGAGAACGGAGAATTTGACGAATCGTTAATTTCCGAATGCGAGAAAACCCGCGAAGAGGTTGCCTTGAAAATGAACGAATTTAAGGTTGCGGACGCGCTGGAGGCCGTTATGGCATTGGCAAGAAGAAGCAACAAGTATATTGACGAAACCATGCCTTGGGTGCTTGCAAAGGATGAGGATAAGAAGGAACGCCTTATGGCGGTGCTTTACAATCTTGCGGAGGCGATAAGATTTATCGCCGTGCTTATAAGCCCGTTTATGCCCGAAACAGCGGAAAGCATCCTTGCGGTAACGGGAGCGGACAAGAAGGATTATGCCTCCGTAAAGCATTTCGATAAAACAAGAACCGTGGTTGTGGGAGAGGCGAAGCCGCTTTTTGCACGACTGGACGAGGAAAAGAAGCTTAAAGAGGTTTCCGAAGACATTTTTGCCGAAAAAGAGAAAAGCGAACCCGAAGCCGAGGAAGAGGTTGATGAAATTACAATCGATGATTTCGCAAGGCTTAAGCTGAAAACGGCAAGGGTGACGGCGGCGGAAAAGGTGGAGAAGGCGGACAAGCTTTTAAAGCTTACGGTTGATGTGGGCGGCCAAGTGCGCACCGTTGTTTCGGGGATTGCGAAAAGCTATTCGCCGGAGGAAATGGTGGGCAAAACCGTAATTCTTATCACAAACCTTAAAAAGGCAAAAATTCGCGGAATAGAATCGGAGGGAATGCTTTTGGCGGCAGAGGAAAACGGAGAAATTAAGCTTCTCACAACCGATAGGCCGACGGCTTCCGGAGCGGACGTGGGATGAGAATATTCGATTCACACACACATTACAATGACGAAGCGTTCGATAAGGACAGACGGACGCTTTTGGATGCATTGCCCGAGAAGGGCGTTTGCGGAGCTGTATGCTGCGGCTGCGATTTCGCTTCATCCGAAAGAGCCGTTAAGCTTTCCGAGGAGTATCCCTATATTTATGCCGCGGTGGGAATACATCCCGAAAATGCCGCGCGGGCTGAGGAGCTTTCGACGATACGCCGCTTGACCGAGCATGAAAAATGCGTCGCCATAGGCGAAATCGGCCTTGATTATCACTATACCGAGGAAAACAAGGCAGAGCAGAGGGCGCTCTTTGAAAGCCAGCTTATGATGGCGGAGGAGCTTTCGCTTCCGGTTATTATCCATGAAAGGGACGCTTATGCCGACTGTCTGGAAATATTAAAAAAGCACACCCCAAAAAGGGGAGTCATGCATTGCTTTTCGGGCAACAAGGAAACACTGCGCGAAATTTTATCTCTCGGACTTTATATCGGGGTCGGCGGAACGCTGACATTCAAGAATAACAAAAAAACCGTGGAAATGCTTCCTTTTGTGCCGGAGGACAGGCTTCTTTTCGAAACCGACGCACCCTATCTTTCGCCTGAGCCCGTCAGAGGAAAAAGGAACGACTCGACGAATATTTTCCATGTTGCATGCCGTGCGGCGCAAATTCTTAATAAAGACGCGGAGGAGCTTTTGGAGAAAAGTTCTGCCAACGCGGAAAAATTTTTCGGGATAAGGCTGAGGGATTAGCGGCTTAACGTAATTTTCACACTTTATTGATTTTGGCATATATAGTTAATCGGGAGGGATTTTATGCCTGAAAACAATAATATGATGAAAAATGCGGACAGCGAAAACAGATTGCCGTTCATGTGCCCCTATATGTATAAAAATACATATCAATGCCAGGCGGACGAAAGGGGCTGGCAATTCGGATGCCCGTACTGTCCGTTTTTTGCCGGCAGACTCGGAGGCTTTTATCCGCCGTATCCTTACGCTCGGGGCGGCTATGATAATGTTCCGTTTCCCGAGTCGCAGCAATAAATCAACGGCTTTACAAAAAGCGGTTCCGAGGAAATTGGAGCCGCTTTTTGTGTAATTTGCAAATTAATTGATGTATATTCGGCTTTTTTTATGCAATAATTTTGATTGACGAGTTGTAAAATATATGCTATAATCTATAGACAGAGAACATTTGTTTGCGAGGGGTGGACAAAAAGGTGAGTAAAACTTCGTTGATGCTTATTGATTCCAAGGTACTGCCGGAGGTTTTTTCAAAGGTTCTGATGGCGAAAAAGCTTTTGGCGGACGGAGAATGCAAGGATATAAAGGAAGCCGTTCAAAAGGCCGAAATATCCCGAAGCGCTTATTATAAATATAAGGACTATGTTTTTCCTTTCAATCAGATGCAGGGGATAATAACATTGTTTTTTATAGTGTCCGACATAACGGGTGTTCTTTCTTCGATTCTTCAGGTGTTGGCGGACGCAAGGGTTAACGTGCTTACCATAAATCAAAACATACCGATAAATTCCGTTGCGGACGTGACGATTTCCGTTCAGAACGACATTTCTCAGGTTGATTTGGAGGAGCTTGTCGATACCCTCGGCGGGTTGAGCGGTGTAAAGGATGTCAGAGTTCTGGCAAGACAATAAGGAGTGTAAACCAATGAAAAAAGTAGCGATATTGGGCTTCGGAACGGTCGGAAGCGGCGTTTACGAAATGCTTAAGGTAAACAGAGAAAAAATAAAGGGAGTTTGCGGTAATTATATCGATATAGGCTATGTTGTCGACATAAGGGATTTTTCGGACAGGGAGGATTCCGAAATTTTCATAAAGGATTACAATCGCGTTTTGGAGGATCCCGAGGTCAGCATTGTCGCCGAGGTGATAGGCGGACTTCATCCGGCCTATGAATTCACCCGTGCGGCGCTGGAAAGCGGAAAAAGCGTTGTTACCTCCAATAAGGAGCTTGTGGCAAAAAAAGGAAGCGAGCTTTTAAAAATCGCGGCGGAGCATGACGTTAATTATCTTTTTGAGGCATCCGTCGGAGGAGGGATACCGGTTATCCGTCCGCTCCATAATTGCCTTGCCGCAAACGAAATCAAAAGTGTGTGCGGAATATTGAACGGAACGACGAATTATATTTTAACCGAGATGTTTAAGGAAGGCACGGATTTCGAAGCCGCGCTTTCGGAGGCTCAGCGCCTGGGCTATGCCGAGCGCGATCCTTCAGCGGATATTGAGGGAATAGACTCCGCGCGCAAAATAGCCATATTGATGGCGCTTGTAACGGATTGGATGATTCCCGATGAGCATATCGCAAAGGAAGGAATTTCGGATATTGACGCAACGGATGTTTCTTATGCCGAGAAGCTGGGCGGCGTGATAAAGCTCATGGGCTACGGATATGAAAAAAACGGTCGTGTTTACGCGGCGGTTGCGCCTTCTGTTATCGATAACGAAAGTCCGCTTTACTCGGTTAACGACGTTTTCAACGGAATATGTGCCGAGGGAAATGCGGTGGGGCAGGTGATGTTTTACGGAAGGGGAGCGGGAAAGCTTCCCACGGCAAGCGCGGTTGTTGCGGATATTTGCGATATTGCCAAGGATCCCGGAAACAAAAACTATTTTTGGTCGGAGGCGCCGAACGAAAAAATCGTATCTTTTGACGAGGCGGAGGAAAGCTATCTCATAAGGGTTGCTTCGCCGTTAAAGGATGAGGTGTTAAGAAGGCTCGGCGGCGGAAAGGAGGTTTCGGTTAAGCAGGGTGAGTGCGGAATAATAACTCCCGTCATGACAAACGCCGAAATCAATAAGGCCTTGTCGGGCGTTGAAATAATCAAAAGGATAAGAATGCATAAAGGGGAAGAAAAATGATTCGTGTCAGGGTTCCGGCAACCAGTGCGAATATGGGCCCCGGCTTTGATTGCCTGGGTGTTGCCGTGAAATTGTATAATGAAATAGAAATAGAGGAAACGGATTCCGGGATTGAGATAATTCAGTGCGGAGCGTACACCAAAAATATTCCGATTCAGGATAACCTGGTATATAAGGCGATGCGCAGGGTGTTTGATTTGACGGGACTGGAGCCTAAAGGGCTTAAAATAAAAATAAACACCTCCATTCCCGCAACAAGGGGAATGGGCTCCTCGGCGGCCTGCATAATAGGCGGCCTTGTGGGCGCAAACGCCATATACGGTAAATTGGGGCCTAAGGATATTTTGAAAATAGCGTCCAAGATGGAGGGGCATCCGGATAATGTTGTTCCGTGCTTAACGGGCGGAATGGCAACGGCATATTTTGACGGGGAAGAGGTTTATTATTCAAAATTCAACATGCCGGAGGATTTAAGTCTTTTGGTGCTTTATCCTTCAAAGCCTTTGGAAACAAAAAAGTCAAGAAAGGTAATACCGGATAACGTGTCACATAAGGATGCGGCGTTCAATGCGGCGCATACGGCGCTTTTGGTATCCGCAATAGCGAAAAAGAATTATTCCCTTCTTTCGGAGGCAATGGATGACAGGCTTCATCAGCCGTACAGAGAGAAAATCGTTGACGGGATGACGGACATATTTAAGTTGTACGACGAGTTGGGCGTATACGGACGATATTTAAGCGGAAGCGGCCCCTCGGTCGCGGCTGTAATTCCGACAACGAGGAAAAAAGAAATCAAAGAAAAAGCTGAAATTTGGGCAAGGGAACATGGGTTTAATATTGAGCTTATGGAATTTGAAAATTCCGGTACCTTTGTTAAAAAGCTTTAATATATAAAGAAGGCAGGTAAAAAAGATGTTGATTGTGCAAAAATACGGAGGAAGCTCTGTTGCTAATGCCGAGAGAGTCAAAAATGTTGCATCGAGAATCGCGGAAGCGTACAGGGAAGGCAACAGTGTTGTTGTTGCGGTATCGGCGCAGGGCGATACGACGGATGAGCTTATCGAAAAGGCGATGGAAATAAATCCGAAGCCTTCGAAGCGGGAAATGGATATGCTTCTTTCAACGGGAGAGCAGATTTCGATTTCGCTTCTTGCGATGGCTCTGGAGAAAATTTCCGTTCCCGTTATAAGCATGACGGGCTGGCAGGCCGGAATTCAGACGGATTCCAAATACGGCGGGGCGAAAATAAAAAGGATAAACACGGAAAGAATTTTATCGGAGCTGGACTCAAACAAGGTTGTTATAGTTGCCGGATTTCAGGGAATTAACAAATATGACGATATAACAACGCTGGGACGCGGAGGAAGCGACACGTCGGCTGTGGCGCTTGCGGCGGCATTAAAGGCGGATCTTTGCCAGATATATACCGATGTGGACGGCGTTTACACAACCGACCCGAGAATATGCCACGATGCAAAGAAGATGAGCGAAATCACTTACGACGAAATGCTTGAGCTTGCGTCGTTGGGTGCGAATGTGCTTATGAACAGAAGCGTGGAGCTTGCAAAAAAATACAATGTGAATTTAGAGGTATTAAGCAGCCTTAACAAGGTGCCCGGTACCATAGTCAAGGAGGTTACAAAAGTGGAAAAATCAAATGTAAGAGGCGTGGCAAGAGATAATGATGTTGCAATGATTTCGGTGCTTGATGTGCCCGATGAGCCGGGTATTGCCTTTAAGGTTTTCGCGTTGCTTTCAAAGCACAACATAAATGTGGATATGATTTTGCAGTCAATCGGCCGCGAGGATAAGAAGGATATAAGCTTTTCCGTAAAGCAGGAGGACTGCGAGGAGGCGGTAAAGCTTCTTTCGGATAACAACATTATAAATGCGAGAAAGATAATATATAAGGACAATGTATCGAAGGTTTCGATTGTCGGCGCCGGCATGATAAGAAATCCCGGTGTTGCATCAATGATGTTCGAAGCCATGTATGACGCACATATAAACATTCACATGATATGCACAAGCGAAATTAAGGTTTCCATTCTTATAGACAGGGAATATGCCGAAAAGGCGGTACGTGCACTTCACGATAAATACAATCTTGCGAAATAATTCATAAAAAAGCTCCGAAGGCCGTGGCCTTCGGAGCTTTTGCTTTTTAAATGTAATTTGTTTTGACTCAGTCGTCAACGGAGTTATCGGTTGCGCGTGTGAAGATATCCACAACCTCATCCGAGGGCTTTTTATCGATTAACGAAACGACAACCGAGAAAACGGCGGAGGTGATGAAGCCGGGTATAATCTCATAAATTCCGGTTCCCGAAAGGAGGAGCAACCAAAGAATATCGACTGCCGCACCGGAAACAATACCGGCTACGGCGCCCTTATATGTAAAGCGCTTCCAGAACAGAGATAAAAGAACCACGGGGCCGAAGGCCGCACCGAAAAGTGCCCAAGCATTGGATACAAGATCCATTATGCGCGAAGCCCCTTCGGCTTTACTGCTTGCAATGAAATAGGCAACGACGGAAACAATAACAACAACTATTCGGCCTACCCATAAAATTTCTTTATCGCTTGCGTTTTTTCTCATAATGGGCTTATATATATCGCTTGTAAAGGAGCTTGAAGCAACCAAAAGCTGAGAATCCGCGGTTGACATGGAAGCCGCAATGATTGCGGAAAGAAGAATGCCCGCAATAAAGGGATGGAACAAAAGGCGTGCGAGCCTTATGAATATAAGCTCCTGAGAGCCGGAGGATAAAAGCTCCTCCGCGAAGGATACGCCGTCAACTGTGAAAATTCTGCCGAGATAAGCAAGAACGATGGTTGCCGCAAGTGAAATTACCGCCCAGATGATTGCAACGGTTGCGGATTTTTTAACCATGCTCGGCTTCTCAATGGACATAAACCTTACAATTATGTGGGGCATACCGAAATAACCGAGTCCCCAGCCGAGTCCGGATATAATATCAACGGGAGTCGCCGAGAAAAAGCTTGACGTGAAATTGTAAACGGTACCGTCATTTCCGATAACGGGAAGGTCGGCAAGCGAAAAATCCATGTTTCCGGATATAGCCATGATAATCGGCACCGTTACAATGGCACCTATCATTAAAAGCCCCTGGAAAAAGTCCGTCCAGCAAACAGCCTTAAAGCCGCCGAGAAACGTATATATAAGAATTATCGACGCGAATATTATCATTGCCGCGGTGGGACTCAAGCCGGGGAAAAGTTGAACAAAAACTTTGGAGCCGGCAGAAAAAGCCGAAGCAACGTAAATCGTGAAGCTGATTAAAAACACAACCGCACATATTATTTTAAGCGTGGGATTTTTTTCGGCAAAGCGGTTTGTGAAATACTGAGGAAGCGTTATCGCATCCCCGGAGGCCTTCGAAAATTTACGAAGGCGTTTTGCCACGAAAATCCAATTAAGCACGGTTCCTATCGTAAGGCCGATGCCTATCCATGCCTTCCCGAGGCCGAAAGCGATAATGCTTCCGGGAAGCCCCATTAAAAGCCACGCGCTCATATCGGAGGCCTGCGCACTCATTGCGGTAACCCAAGGGCCCATTTTTCTTCCGCCGAGGAAATATTCCTGCTCACCCGCGGAATTTTTGGTGGTAAAGAAAAAGAATATTCCTATACCGAGCATAAGTGCAAAATAAAGCACGAATGCAAGCGCTTCAAAACTGATCATTGAAATCAATCCTTTCCTAATACAAATTTGCATATTAAAGATTATACCATAAAATTTACGTGATAGCAAGAAAAAAAGTAATATATTGCCGAAAAAAATAAATGCTTCAACCACTATCTGTAGTGGAAAAGCGGAGAAAATAACGATGAATGCAACAAAAATGCGAAAAAAGAAAAAAATTATGCTTGTAAAACCGCGCCGATTTTGATAAAATAGATATGCTTATGAAAGGCTGAGGGATTAAATGAGAGAGCTTAAAAAGTTTGAGGGATGCCTTCTGGGCGGCGCCGCGGGCGATGCGCTCGGCTATGCCGTGGAATTCAGAAGTGCGGAGGAAATAAAAAAGAAATACGGTGATGCGGGAATAACCCGTTACGAGCTTAAGGACGGAAAGGCACTGATATCGGACGGTACACAGATGACGCTGTTCACGGCAAACGGAATTTTGTTCGGCGCCACAAGGGAATGTATAAACGGTGTGATGGCGCCCATAAGCCACTATATACATAAGGCTTACAAGGACTGGCTGAGGACTCAGATGCCGGCTCTTTTTAAGGATGAGGATATTGTAAGCTGGATATATTATCTTAAAGCATTGAACTCAAAGCGTGCGCCCGGAAGCACATGCCTTTACGCACTTTCCTCGGGAGTTATGGGTACGCTGGAGCATCCCGTAAATTCGAGCAAGGGTTGCGGAGGGATGATAAGGATGGCACCCATCGGGCTTTTCTTCGATAAGGAGGAGTACGGAACCGAGAGGGTGGATTTGATGGGGGCAAAGGCCGCGGCGATAACACACGGTCATCCGCTCGGATTTGTCAGCGCATCGGCATATGTTCATATAATTAACAATGCCGCTTATACGGATGAAAACCTTTATAATATAGTGTATGACTGTATAGATACCCTGGAGGGAACAAAGGAAACCTACCCCGAGACCGCGGAATTGATTGAGCTTATTGAGCGTGCGGTGCGGCTTGCCGGAAGGGAAATTGACGATACGGACGCCATAAGAAGGCTTTGCAGGAACGGCGGCCTATGTGCGGAGGAAACGCTTGCGGTGGGAATTTACTGCAGCTTAAAATATCAAAACAGCTTTGAAAAGGCAATTGTCGCGGCGGTAAATCACAGCGGAGCATCCAATTCCACTGGGGCGGTAACGGGAAGCATTATGGGTGCTTATCTCGGCATCGATGCGATTCCCGAATATTATCTTGAGGATTTGGAGCTCAATTTGGAAATTCGCGAAATCGCGAACGATTTATTTACCGGTTGCCCGGAGGATGTTGAATATAACGAAAGCTGGAAGAAAAAATACATTGAGTGTGACAGAAGACTTAAATAACAGAGGGCTTAAATAAAAAATTACGTAAATGCCGAACGATGAATTTCGTTCGGCATTTTGCTACGATAAGCCGAAGGATGCCGAAATTATGCTTTTTCAGGCGGGTGCGGATTATTTTCTTTCGGCTGGCCGAAAGAGAATAATCCGCACTCCGATTTTGAGAGGCAGATTTCCGCTTTTGTTCTTTTTAAATACTCGGTAATACGTCTTACATTACCTGCATTATTGCCTTGCGCACCCCAAAATGCGCTCTCTCAAAATTCTGCGACCTGAAAATGATGGAATTTTGAGCAGATTTTAGCGCGGAGGTTGCAGATGGGCTTTCCGCCCATCAAAGCCGACAAGCCGAAAGATGCCGAAATTATGCTTTTTCAGGCGGGTGCGGATTATTTTCTTTCGGCTGAAGGTCATAATGCTTGACTTTTCGGTGAATTGTAGTAAAATAAATAAAAAGGGAATAATTAGGAAGCCGATGTCAAAAAATGCTTTTTGACACAAGCTTTTTACGAAAGGGGCATTTTATGAAAAAACATAACAAGATTCTGTCCGTTGTATTTTTTGCGGCGGCGGCGGTATTTTCCGCGGCGGAGCTTTTGTATACCGCGCAGAATTACAGCTACCGTATCGGAGTCGGCGTGGTTCTTATGGCGGTAAAAACATTATTGATGTTTATTTCGGCGGTATTTTTGATTGTCGGAACCTTAAGCTCGCACCGCACCGCGATTATAGCCGGGGAAGCGTGCTTTTCCGCCTCCGCCGCAGCTTCGATGCTTTTAAGCTTTGCGGCGGGACTTTCCGGATACGGTGAATTTGCATTTATGCTTGCTCCGGCGGTTTCGCTTGCGGCGATGGTTATGCTTATAATTTATACCGGGGGCGGAATAAAAAATAAATATGCTCCCGCCGTGCTTCTTACCGTGGCATACGCAATGCTTATTATAAGCTCCGTATACGTCGCAAATCCGTTTTTCGGAGTAGTCGACATAACGGAAGCCGTTATAATTTCGGCACTTATCGTTATGCTGATTTATCCCGATATATCGGGCTCGGTACGTGTTAAAACAGCGGAAATAATCTGGCTTTCCGCGGTAAGCTTCGGTATATACCTTATACTGTGGGAGGTTGCGCTGGTTAAAAAGATGAGTTCTCTTTCAAAAGCGGCGAGCTATAAGGTAAAGGCGGCATTTTTTATATTGATAGCGGTATACCGTCCGTATTGGTTTTACACGGCTTATGAGGAGCAGGATACCTTTAAAAACAGAGGCATTTTACTGATGGTACTTTCCGCATTCGGCGTGGCGGCGGAGTGCGTCGGTCTTGGCATGATGCTGTCGGAGCTTATTCTTTTCGGAGGTGGAATTTGTGTTTCCGCCCTTGCGCTTCTCCAGCGTGATTTGAATTCGCTTATAGAGGAAAAAGAGGAAGAGTCCGAGGCCGTAAGCAGCGAAAAAGCAGAGGCTGACACGGAGGAGCCTACGGAGGAGCCTACGGAAGAGCCTACGGAGGAGGAAGGCGTGCGGCAGCCTGCCTTCGAGATTTCGGAAGAAGCATGAGTTCTGTTTGTCAGAGGGGGTTGAAAAAATGGGAAAACTAAAAAAAGAAACTTTTTCGGTTCCCAATATTTTAAGCTATTTAAGAATTTTATTGATACCGGTGTTTGTTACCCTGTATTTTAAGGGGGAATACATATGCGCGGCGATGATTGTTGCCTTGTCCGGATTGACGGATTTGGCAGACGGCTTTATTGCGCGCCGCTTTAATATGATAACCGAATGGGGAAAGGTTTTGGATCCGATAGCGGATAAATTAACGCAGGCATTGCTTATTGTTTGCTTATTGTCACGATACGAAAAAATGTGGATACTGGTGATAATTTTTTTTATAAAGGAGCTTACAATGGGGCTTGCGGGTCTTATTATGCTTTGCAAAAGGAAGCGTCGCCTTAACGGCGCGATGTGGTTTGGGAAAATTTCAACGGTTGTCCAATTTGTCGCGATGACGGCGCTTTTCGCATTTCGTCTGCCGGAGCCTTGGGCGGATGCCGTAATTTCGGTTTGCGCCGCATTTATGATACTTGCTTTTGTGCTTTACATGCGGGCATATGCCCATTTAGCTAAGCATAAGATAAACGAACCCGCCTGAAAAAGCGTAATTTCGGCATCTTTCACCAAAGGAAGGCGCGTGCGGAAATAAAAACGAATACAAAAATGCCCCCGTAGGTCGGCTTTCAGCCTGCGCCTCGGGAGCATTTTTTTATGTGGATTTTTGGGTGTATGGCATAATACCGTCATTTTTTGAGTGTG